>JBDGTL010000073.1:0-15407 GCA_042216905.1 Halodesulfurarchaeum sp. | reverse complement strand
GTGATTCGCCTCTCGTGATCTGACTTCGTGGACCGACACACCTATTCCCCGAGAGTCCGTTTGATGGAATGACGCATGTCGGTGCTGACGGACGTCCTCGCCTGGATGGTCATCGCCGCCTTCGGGGGAACCGCCCTCCTCCAACATCTCGACGTCTCCGACTGGAAACGGGGGGCTGTTGGCTCCTGGGTCCTCTTTGCCGTCTTCTGGGCGTCCCTGGTTCCTCACTTCATCTTCACGCAGCGGAGTATCGTCGAAGGAGTGTTGAGTATCGCTGCTGTCCCCGCCTCGCTCTACGTCGCGTATCTCGTGCTCACCAACCGTCGTGATTTCGCCACAGTCACCCGTGCCGTTGCCATCATGGGACTCATTTACCTCCCGTTTCAGACGATACCCCCGCTCGCGAACGTCGCTATCGAGACAGTGACCCGTCACGTCGAATTCCTTCTCGCCGCGCTTGGCTATGACCCGACTGTAATCCAGGGCCCCGCCGGGCTCCGAAGCACCTTCCTCTTCGTCGGTCCGTCTGGCCACGAGTTCACGACACGAGTCCTCCTCGCCTGCACTGGAATCGGGAGTGCAGCGACTGTGAGCGGACTGGTGCTGGCACTCGACGCGCCGGTCCGACGCCGGCTAACCGGTGTGGCGCTGGTCGTTCCGATAATCTACGTTCTCAACGTCGTTCGGGTGGCGTTTATCGCCCTCGCGCATGGCAACCAGTGGTTCACCTGGTTGAAAGAGCCCGTTTTCCTGCTCTTCGGAACGAACAATCCGAACATGGTCTCGTTCCTCGTCGCGGACCGTGTGCTCGCCCAGTCCATGTCGGTCGTCGTTCTCGTGGCCATCACGCTGGGCCTGCTCCGGTTGCTCCCGGAACTCTCCGTGGTCGTGGAGGACGTTCTCTTCCTCCTGACAGGGTCGGAGTACGACGTCCGGGATACCATTTGACGGGGAATACGAGTCCAGTCCATCGCTTTGTTACTGTCCGTTGGCGACTACTGCGGCCAAATGCTATCCATCGCCTCAATCACAGTCTCTACGACCGATATCTATCGCCTCAATCACAGTCTCTACGACCGATTCTATCACCCCAATCACGGTCTCTACGACCGATATCTATCGCCTCATACTGCCCACGCTGTCCAGTTTTTCGCTCGGTTATCGCAGATTTGGACCAGAGTTATCGGACTCTTATCTGAATTTCGGCGAGGATATTATGTCGGTTGATGCCATATACCAACCGAGGCATCGGTTCGAATGCCACCTGAATCCACGACTGCGCCTGTCGACGTGGGGACATCGTATCATCTGGAAATCGAGGAACTCGGGACAGAGGGGGACGGGATCGGATATGTCGACGATTTCGTCGTGATCGTTCCTGGCGCTTCCCTCGGGGAATCGACGACCGTCGAAATCGAACGAGTCGAGGACCACTACGCGATGGCGACGATTGTGGAGGGTCCTGACCAGTCGGGCCCGTAGGGTTTTCCGCCCCGGCACCGTGGCTGTCGACATGGAAATCGGCGTCATCGCTGATACGCACGACAACGTCACGGCAGTCGAACAGGCAGTCTCGTCGTTCGAATCACGAGGCGTGGAGGTCGTCCTTCACTGTGGAGACGTCATTGCCCCGCCGGTCGTCCCCTTCTTCGAGGGGTTCGAGGTCCACGCAGTCCTCGGCAATAACGACGGCGAACAGGCGGGACTCGCGGACGCGCTTTCCGATCTCGGGACCGGGAGTGAACTGCTTGGACACTTCGGCGAACTTCGGATCGACGGGCGTGAAATCGCATTGTTGCACGGTGAAGACCTGGAGACGGTCCACTCCTACGCGTCGAGTGGCGAATACGACGTCGTGTGTTACGGCCACCATCACGAGCGCACAAAAGAGCGCGTCGGAGAAACGCTCGTTCTCAATCCCGGCGCCCACTTCCCGACGGTCCCCGGGGAACACCGAACTGTGGCGTTCCTCGACCTGAACGATCTCTCCGTTACGTTCGAACCCGTCGGGGACGTCGAGGAATAGGGGTGTGCAGGTCCGGTACTCGCGGGACGGTCGGCCGATTGGAGGATGGGGCGGGGTAGGGGAACACGAGGACGTTTGGTTACTCGCTGGCGGTGTCGGGGGCTTCCTCTCGCTCGTCCTCCTCGACGACCTCGAGTCCCCGGTTGTTCACGGCGTTCGGGTCGAGGCCCACCTCTTCGAGGAATTGCTTGTACTCCCGTTCGGCCTGTTCGGCCGCTTTCTGTCGCTCCGAGGCCCGATCACAGAGTTCGACGAGGTTCTCCGGGACGTCGTTCTGATAGACGATCCAGTGATTCACGAGGTCGCTCATCCGGCGGATGGGACTCGTGAAGTGGCCGTAAATCTCGAAGTTGAGCGCGTGGTGTCCCCCGAAGGGATCGTTCATGTACTTGGCCCGGGGCATCACTTTCATCACCGCCCACTGGATCTTGCCCAGTTGGCGTTCCGGTGCCTGTTCGAGGGTCGCGTTGACCGCCTTCCTGGGGTCGTCCCAGGAATCACCGGGGATCGAAACCCCGTCGAGATCCTGGATCTCCCGGAGCGCCTCGTCCCACTCGTCCGGGGTTGGCTGGGGATGGACCCGATAGACGGCCTCCACGCCCCGATTCCACATCAACTCGTGGGTGACCGCTTTGTTGGCCTTGAGCATCGACTCCTCGATGATCGTGTGGGCACGGTCCCTGCGGGGATTGAGGACGAGTGACCCGTCTTCCTTCCGCTGTTCGTGCATGCGGTCGGCCACCTCCCAGACGAGCGAAATCTCGTCGTGAAGCGGGGCGTCGGGGTCTTCGAGCCGGTCTTCTGCTTGCGTGTAGGTCAATCGTTCGTCGCTCTGAATGACCGATTTGTAGATATCGATAGTCTCGTACGTGAGCGTCTCTTTGTCCAGGTGCATTTCGACGGTATGTGCGAGGCGGTCCTCATCGGCGACGAGCGAACATACGGTCTCCGCGAGAACGGTCGGGAGCATGTGAACGGTGTAGCCCGGGAGATACACGGTATTGCCCCGCCGGATTGCCTCATCCCACATTGCCGTCTCGGGCGTGACGTAGTGTGTGACGTCGGCGATGTGGACCCAGAGGACGTACTCGTCTTCCCGGTCCTCGATCGACAGTGCGTCATCGAAGTCCTGGGCGTCCCCAGGATCCGTCGTCCAGGTCGTCATCTCCCGGAGGTCGCGTCGGTCCTCGAGTTCCGAGTCGATCTCGTCCTTCACGTCGGTCGTGATCTGGTCCGCCTCGTCGTGGACTGCGTCGGGAAACCCGGTTGGAATCTCGAATTTCTCGAAAAGGTCCTCTCGCTTGTTCGCGAGTTGGCGGGAGAGTTCCGGGTCGATGGTGACAGGTCCCTGGGCGGCCGCCGTTCCCTCGGCCCCATGCTGTTCGTTCGACATGACTGTCCGTACTCGACTCCGCCAGTTAGTCCTATTGGCCGATCATCCGTCGTGTTCGTTCTCCACGTCGTCTTCTCCGTCCATGGCGAAGAACCGCTCGAGAAACTGCGCATCGGAAACACGTCCTGCCCCGGACTGTTCGAGTACGACTTCGAGATCCTTTCTTGGCTGGTTGTCGACGTCTGAATAACACCGTTTACAGAGGTACTCGAAGGTCTTGTCCGCTCGATCCCATCGATCACCATATTTGTCGTATTCCCTGGCCTCCCCACGGGGGACTTCGGTCCCGCAGGCGATACAGGTGACCGACTGGTCGGGCCCCTTCGTGCCCATATGTAACTGTTCGTCGCCTTCCCCCTTATCGGTTCTGCCCGCAACTTCGCTGACCTGCGTCATCTCGATTCACGTGTGAACGGCGACACAAATCGGGGGTCGACACTCGGGATCGATAGAGAGAACGGGCGATTTATGCCGGACGCAGGCGGACTGTGATCCATGCAGGTTTCCTCGCGTCATCATCTCAGGGAGGACGACGTCGACGCGATCCGGGAGTCACTGGCCGACATCGTCGGCGTCGAATTCGACGCGTCCACGTTCGAACTCGTCGAGTTCGACGACGAGGAGTTCGACATCGTCCTCGTGGACGGGGAACCACTCGTGTGGTATCCTGAGGACGAGCCCTTTCTTACCGTCGTGGGTGCAAACGCCCTCGACCCAATGAAGCGACTGGTGGAAGTCGATTCGGGCGCGGTTTCCTTTGTCAGCGATGGCGCCGACGTCATGCGGCCGGGAATCACCGACGCCGACCAGACCATCGAATCGGGTGACCTGGTGATCGTCGTCGAGGAAGCCCACGGAAAGGCCCTGGCAATAGGGCGCGCGATGACCGATGGTCCCGACATGATCGGGGAGTCCGGGAAAGTCGTCCGGTCATTGCATCACGTGGGTGACGACCTGTTCTCGTTCTCGACGTGACGGGTGAGGACATGTGTTCGTTCTCGACGTGAATATACCGACGTCGCGGGGACGGAAGTGGTTGGACGTCTCGAGCGGTGCTCTCGGGAGAGGATGGGACGATCGTGGACGTCGCGTATGCCGCACGGAGGACGCCTGACTCCCGAGAGGGAAAACCTCTTGCCGACCCAGTGGGTTTCCATTTCTATGGGATTCATGGACCGCATCCTCGGGGGAAAGGAGCAATCCACCGGGGATTACGTGGAACTCGACATCGACGACGTCGCCGCCGAAACCGAGGCGCGGATCACGGTGCACATCGCCGAGATCGACGGACAGGAAGACGTCATCGCTATCAAAGACGCCGTGTACGACGGGAACATGGTCGTGGCCGACATCACCCGGCTTCGAACCAAGGACCGGACGACGGAGCACGTAATCGACGAACTCCGCCAGACCGCGAAGGAGGTCGGAGGCGATATCGTACAGAAGGGCGACGACCAACTCATCGTCACGCCCGGCGGCGTTGCGATCAGCCGGGAGAAGTTGAACAGGTAATTTCCGAAGGTTCAGACGCTATCCGGCACGTCCTCTTCCTTCTCGACCGATCGCTTCAGGGAGTCACGACGCGATTTCGCGTCGCGACCGGTGGCTTCGAGCAGGAACTCGTTTTTCAGGTCAACGGCCTCAGCGGCCGCGTCGGCGTTGCCCTCGGCGATCACGTCCTCGGCGGGCCGTTCGTCGAAGTGAACTGCCAGTTTGTCCTTCTTCGACCCGTAGGACGCCTTCCCCACGAGCACACGATCGAACACCGGGTTAGTCGGGTTCTCGACCACGAGCATCTCCACCCCTTCGTATTCCTCGGTGCCGGAGATGGGACCGAAGTATTCCTCGACTGTGGCCTCGAGGTCAGGGATTCGTTCCTCGAGGTACTCTCCCCGGCGCATCTTGTACTCCTTCATGCTACGAGCAAAACACCCGGTCCGGTAAAACGTCTTCGTCACCGATCACCGAAGGCGGGTCGCGTCACTCCCGCTCTGCGAGATACCCGTCGTGACATTCCGGACAGATATCGCCCGCCCGCTGTGAGGAGCCCGCAACCGGAGCGGTGTAGCCACACTCTGGACACTCGAAGATCGCATCGAGATTGTCACTCGGCGACCCGAGGACGTCGATTGGTCCTGCTTTGGTAATACCGGAGTGTGGGTCGCCCCTGGGCGGGGAATCTTCGTCTGCCTCCTCGGACCCGGTCCCGGCCCCGAACTCGAACGACGACCGGTCTGGGTCTTCTGGTCTGTGCGATGGATCGGTTTGATCCGATTCACCTCTCATTTCACCCTCAGGAACGCTATCCGTCGAGTGTGGCCCCGGGTCGGTCTCGTCGACGCTCGTCGGATCGGGTTCCCGATCCACGTTCGACTCTTCGGAGACATACTGCCCGTTTCCATCCTCGTCGCTCGGGGGCGTGGTCTCGAACATGTTCCCGGCTTCGACCACCTCCCCGCGACCCAGGTCACCCTCCCGGTCCACCGGCCCCTCGTTCTCCTCGTTCATGATGATCGCGTCGTCGACCCCGTCCCCGCTCTCTGTCTCCTGGGAGTCCTCGCCCTCACCTCGGTCGTCATTCCGATCGGAATCCGGTGAGCGTCCTCTCGTGGTCGGTTCCTGCTCCGATTCGACTTCTGCCCGGTCGAATTCCTCTGGCGTGGACTCCGACGATTCCGTCTGGAACGTCGATCCGGATTCGGCTGCCTCGACGAATTCCGCGACGTCCGTCGAGGAATCGGCGTCCTCAGGCGTCCCATTGGCGTCGTCGGGTGCGGAATCGGCACTGGAAGTCGTCGTTTCCGCAGTAGCCTCCTCGGCGTTCAGTCGGTCTTCGTCCGACACCTCGGTCTGTCCGGATTTCTGAGTCGGCGGCGTGGGAGTGCTTTCGGATGCCGTTTCGACATCGCCATTCCCTGTATTCGACTGCCCACCGGCCGTTTCGGCGGTCGCGTCCTCTGCATCGATATCCGGCCCCTCGTCGTGTGATTCCCGGTGTCGTACCTCGGTGTTCTCGCTGAGTACCCGTTCGGCCCCACACCGGCGACACGATCGGAGTTCGCGAACGGTGAGTACTACTTCCGCGCCCCGGTCTTCCCGGTTCCGTTCTGTGACGGGGTCGCCGAGGTCGTGGCCGAAGAGGGAACACCTGAGACCCATTAGCGCCGGATTCCCGGTCCAACCGCAAAAGACTACCGCTCGTCGACGCGAACCTGCCGAATTTCGTCCGACGGGCGTCTGACACGGGAACGACGGCGGATGGCAACTCGTCGCGTTTCACCCACCGTCCCGCACGCGCGTTTTAGAATGTGTAGTCTCCGCGCGACCAGCGACGTCCGGGCGGAGTCCCCGCGCGACTATCGACGTCCCGACGGAGCATTCGAGCGACCTGGCTGGGCGCCGCGAGACGGTGGTGGTATTCGTGCCATTTCAAACTGCTCGCTGGAACGTGTCCGAATTCCCACAGAAGAGGGGACACGGATAAGGACCCCGGCCGAATAGCGAAGCACATGAAACTCCGTCGGGAGTACCGGAACAGGGGGGAAACGCAGGTTGCGATCCTGGAGGCCCTCGCCGACCGTCACGAGGAGGGGATGACGGTGTTCGAACTCCGCTCCCGGGTGGGGGTGGAGATCGGCGAACTCGAGGACGCTCTCGCGAAACTGCAGGAAGACGAACTGATCTCCGCGAGCGAGGAGCGAAACCGGACGCTTCTCACCGTCGACGATCGAATTCTCGAGGAGGAGACGACAGGTGATGGGGAGACCGACGTGTTCGACCAAATCATCGATCGACTTGGTCTCTAAAACCGATTCCGCAGTTTACGGCGATTCGGCAACGTTGGAGCCTCTCACCACTCTCGCGGTCCAGCAGTCTGGGGCTGACCTGACAATCCTGCAATTGGACGAAAATCAGGTAGTTCTACTGGGGATCGTAATTCATTAGCCAATCTATTGGGAAGTCACTCTCACTTTCCCACAGGGCTCCTATCGAAAGAGGGCGCGTAACTGATCCCTCGAGAAGAGCGACGTCGGTTCGTCCATGTGCACACCGATCTCCCCCGAGAGGAATCGAAGTCCCGCCCGCTGTATGGACTTCGGCAGCGAGTACCCCCGTCGAATAATCGAGCCGAGTGCGATTTCTCGACCGAGTTCGTCCCGCCAGGCCCGTTCGTACTCGGAAACCGTTTCGGGATGATCCGGATCGACGACCGAAGCGGCGATGTCGGCCGCCCTGAGACCGTAGAGGATTCCCCCGCCAGTGAACGGTTTCGTCTGGCCGGCGGCGTCCCCGAGAAGGAGCCCTCTCCGCGTCGTGACGCGGTCGGGGGGCCCGATCGGGATCTTTCCGGCGAATCGGCGATCGGGTTCCACACCGTACTGGGAGAGTAGACGGGACAATTCATCGAACGCGTCGACGTCGGGTGGTGCCCCGAGGCCGAACTCGACCCCCGCTTTCCCCCGGGGAATCCGCCAGGCGAAAAACGTGGGGACAGTCAGGTGTACGTCGACGAACGATCCGTCGTCCGGTTCATCGACGTACACCAGAACGCCCGATACGAATTCGCTCGGTTCGGGTAATCCGAGTTCGCGCCTGACGATCGAGTCCGGTCCGTCAGCCCCGACGACGAGTTTGGCGTCGACGATCCGTTCATCGCGACCGTCCCGGACCGTCAGACGAATCCCGTCGCGATTCTCCTCGACACCGGTGACGACGACGCCCGTTTGAATTGTGGCGCCGGCGTCCCTCGCACGATCCACGAGCGTTCGGTCGAGGGACACCCGGTCGATGACGTTCGATATCGGTTCGTGTTTGTAAAACGGGTACGGCGTGGCATCCGGACCGCCGAGGCGAAATCGCGCACCCCTGATCTCGTTCTGGAGCAACTCCGTCCGGGCGTTCTCGGGAAGGTAGTTCCAGATGTCCCGACTGACGTGGCCGGAACAGGCGAGCGGTCTCCCGACGGCGCCTCGCTCGAGACCGAGGACCGAATACCCCCGTTCTGCGGCTTGCCGGGCGAATCTGGCCCCGGGTGGTCCAAGGCCCACGACCGCGATGTCCGCCATCGCGTCCGAGTACCTCGTCCGGGGAAAAACGTCTTCCGGCCACGGATCGTCCCGTTATCGAGGCCACCCGATTCACTCGTCGATCGTACCACCGTCGAGGAAGTGCTGGATCGAATCTCTCGTCGAATCGGACACCTTCACGAATTCGACGACACGGTCCCCGTCGACGGTCCGGTCCCCCTCGACGGACACTGTCACGTTCTGTCGATCGAAGTGCTCTAGGAGGGATTCGATCGTGTCCGGGTGGCCCCGAACCGTGTGGCGTTCACCGACTGTCTCGCCGGATTGGACCTGTCGAATCGTCTCCACCATCGGCTTCAGTATGGCCTTTCCCAGTTGTTCTGCCCGCCTGTCGAGTTCGTTTCCTCGCTCCTCGAACTCGACGGCCTGGAATCCCTCCCTGATGAGTCGGGAAAAGAGGAAATCTCGGCCGTAATCGAACGGAAGTGAGAACGCGTACGCCAGGTCCTGCTGGTGCTGGTGGCCGGTCGTGTATTTCAATCGATCGCTGCCGTCCACCGATTGCATCACGACCCCTTCTCGCCCCCGCTGGTCCAGGTCATCGATGATCGACTCGATCCTCGCGGGGGCCTCCCCAGGTTCCACGATCTCGAACAGTTCTGGCTGGGGAAATCCATGCGACGATGCGATTTCGCGACGACGCTCGACGGGGATCGAGGTCCCGGTCTCGCGATCGCAGATATCGAAAACGCGGGGTTCGACGGAATCGACGTCCGGATACTCGTGTGCCGTATACGGGTTTTCCGGACCGATGAACTCGGTGCAGAGCATTCGATCCGGGTGGTCACGGAAGAACGCATCGAGATCGAGAACCTCCCGGGCGACCGCCGTGCTGAAGGGACAGACGAAGCCCCCGCGGGTAAACGCGAGTGGCTCGCCGACTGCAGCAATCCGGACGTTGTACCCGTTCAGTTTCTCCGTCACGGCAATCGGCCGATCGAAGTACTCGGGGACGCCTGTTTTCAAAACGAGGACGCGCGGGATACTCGGAAATCCGCGGATCACCGTCCCGTCAATGATCACCGTACCGCGTTCGATCCCGTGGCGTGCATCCGAGAGGTACCAGTAGGTCCGGCCGTCGAACGTGTCTTCCGTGAAGTGTTCGCGGACGTCGGGGGCATCTTCCGGATCGATACCGAGGGCCTCGGGAACTTCCATCGTCTCGATAGTGGAGTCCAATGGGCAAAAGCCACGGGTGTGGTGGTCACCAATAGTAATGGCGAGAGCATGGTGGTCACCTCTTTAAGGGACCGGCAACTAGGATCGACAATGTCGTCGTCGGACCTTCCCCTGAAACAGCGGTTCGTTCTCGATACCTCGGTCTTCATCACGGACGAAATCCGCGCCGAGGACGAGGACATCGAGGACACGCTCCATCGATTTCTCGATCTCATCGCCGACGCGAAACTCGAACTCGGGATTTCCTGTTACATGCCCCCGTCCATCCACGAGGAACTCACCACGATGCTCGATGACAGAGACGTCGGCGAGGAGGTCCTCTCGAAACTCAATACCTGGATCATCCGGAAGAATCCGGCACACTTCGAGGTGATGGTTCCGGCCGATCTGGTCTACGAGTTCGTCCGGGAGATGTCAGACCGGGTGAACCGAGGCCTCCGGATTTCGGAACGCGCGGTCAGGGACGCACAGGAAGTCGAGGACGAAACCCTGGAGGACCACGAGTACAAGACGAGGACCGACCAGCTTATTGCCGAACTCAGGGACAAGTACCGCCGGACGCTCAGACAGGGTATCCTCGATTCGCGGGAGGACTTCGACCTCCTGATCCTCGCCCGCGAACTCGAGGCCGGCGTCGTGACCGAGGACCAGGGTATTATCAACTGGGCCGAGGACTTCGGATTGCGGTACATGCGTGGTCGGGAATTCCCCGACCTTCTCGAGGAATACCTCGCCGCTGCCGAACGGCGGAACGACCTGGCGCTCTCCCAGACCGACGGGACCGATGGTGGGGAATCCGAGTAGCGTCGCGTTACTGCACCTCGGCCAAACAGTGTGACGGCGGAGGGAATTTCCTCATGAAACGACGTGGACTCCGGCTGGCGTCTGCTCTCTCAGTTCGCTCGGCCAGTGTATCGCAATTTTACGAAAGTACTGGCCCGCGGATTCGCTCCGATAGACTCCCCTGTTCGTCACGGCGAATATCTCGCCGGGATCCGTCCCACTGGCGAGAACGGGCCGCAGCATTCCGGTCCCGTGTGGGATACCGTCCTCAGCCAGTTCCCAGTCCCGCCCGTCAGGTTCCCAGTTCCGCCCATCAGGTTCCCAGTTCCGCCGGTCAGTTTTATATTTCTGTGTCTCGCCCCCGGCGTTATCCTGCCCCATGCCCTCGCCATTTCCGCGTTTCCGGCGGTAGACGTAGGATTCCGCTGTTCCCGGCGTATGTGCCGATCCGGGACCGCTCGCTCCCGATACCACGACCCTGTCGGGATCGGCGGGATCGACTGCAACACTCCAGCAATACCGATGATCGAGACCGGACTGCGGGTATTCCCAGGTTGCGCCGCCATCGGTAGTTTCAGCGAACCCATCACCCGCCGCACACCACGCCCGACCGGGTGCGTCCGGGTGGGTCGCCATCGAGTGGACGTCCCGCCGTGCCGAAGGGACCCGATCGGTCCAGGTCTTACCGCGGTCCTCGGTCTGGACGAGGGCCCCGGCCTCGATGGCGACGTAGAGATGGGCCGGGTTCGCCGGATCGACTTCGATCCATCGGACGTGATGCGTGTGGGGCCGAGGTGGGAATGACCACGAAGTGGCCGAGGGCAGGTCGCGTAATCCCCCACGCCGTCTCCAGGTCTCGCCGCCGTCGGTGCTCGCATACACCGCACTCGGTTCGGTCCCCGCATAGACCCGATCGATGTCGGAGGAGTCAGTGGCCAGCGCAGTCACACGGTCGTCGATGGTCTCCGCACCGACCCGGTGCCATGAATCGCCCCAGGCGTCTCGCAGAAGAATTCCGTCCCCGACCGTTCCCACGAGCACCCGTCCGGAGTCCTCCGGACGTCCGGTCACTGATTCGATTTCTGGCCCCGACAGGATTGTCTCGGCGGTCCACTCACCGTCAGTCCGCGAGATTTCGAGCAATCGATCCTCGAAAGCCGCGAAGACGGTCGGCATATCCAATACTAGAATGCGAACACCGGTCAATGCTCGTATTGGGGCACCGATCGCTACCGGTTATTGTTCACAGTCGGTATTGTACTATTGCCTCGTCAAAACGCCCCACAATTGTCTCGTCAAAACGCCCCACTATTGACTCGGCTAAACGCTCCCTCCTCTCCCGGTCGAATATCACCGAATGGTCGATGAGAGGTCGACGAAGGGTACAATGGATGAAACCGCCACAGCGCGTTGTACATTTTGACCGGACGGCGCGTTTCCAATTCGCCCCTCAGAGATCCTCGGAACCGTTTCGATCGGGCCCGTGTTCCTCGAACAGTTCCGCGACGAGTTCCCCGGGTCGTTCGCCGTCGAGACACGCTGTTCGTCGGAGCGAGAGGTACGTCTCGGTCGGAAGGACGAGACGGAGTTCACCGGGGGTCACCCCACGTGTTTCGAGTGCCGTCTCTATGTGCGTTCCCGCTGCAACGTCGCTCGCGATGCGTCGGACCTCGTCGACGGTGAGATCGTTATCTAGAATGGCCCACGCCAGGAGAAATCGTGCCGCGCCGTCGACCCGAGCAACGTGCATCGCCGCAGTCGGGGCGATGTCCTCGAGGGCGATGTGCCGCCGGATGGCGATCGGCAGGTCGTGGACCCGGGCCCACTTCCGGAGGAACGAGATGCTGACCTCCGACCCGACCGCCGCGGCCGCGTCGGTGTATGACTCGTGAAACTGAACGACCGTGGCACAGGCCGCTGCCACGCGCAAGATGTCGAGGACGTCTCGTGTGTCCTCGTCGTCTCCCGCGAAGGATCTGACGGTCGACTCGGCCTCGCTGACGCTCTCGGGATCGTCCGGGTCGAAGGCAATCGCCTCTTGCTCCGACTGTCCGGCAATGGCGGGGTCCCCACGAACCGCGGGTTCACCAACCGGTTCCCCACGAGAGGTGGTCTCGGTATTCGTCTCCTCGTTCATGGTCATTCGATCCGATATCCCACGATATGAGTCCTGTGCCGCACTGGGGAATCGCCGGTACGGTCCGGTGTACGTTGTAGTCTCACAGGAAGAGCCCGGGTAGATGGCCCGGTGTGGATATTCACGGGAGTTCCGCGGTGTGGATATTCACGGGAGTTCCGGTTCCTCCTCCCCCCTCATACAGCGGGGACGTCCCCCGGTCCGAAATCGATGGAGCGGATCCACGTACCGACCAGAATCCCCCGGCTCGTGGTCACAGCCCGCAGGACGCGTTGAGACAGGTGAGGACTCACCCGTCGACGGCAACGGGAGGTTGACGGACCGGTGGGGTTTAGTAGTACCCACCGCTACCACCGCCGCCACCACCCCCTGCCAGCGGGTCTTCGATGGCTCCATCGCCGACGCCGATCTTCATACTCATCCCCGAGAGCGGATCCTGACTCCCGTGAAACCGACAATACACGTCGTACACCCCGCCCTCTTCGAAGGTATGGGTCGTCTTCTCACCCGGTGGAACAGTCGCGTCCATACTCCAGTTGTCCGAGGCACTCGTGACTGTGTGCTCGAAACTATCCTCGTTCGTCCAGGTAACGGTCGTTCCAGTCGAGACGTGAATATTCCGTGGAGAATACTGCGAGTCCCGCATCGCGACCTGGGAGGTCTGTTTGACCGCTGCACTGTCGGCGCCTGCACCGCCGGCACTCGAACCCGCACAGCCGGCGAGGGATCCGAGTGCAGTCCCCATTGCGGCCAGAAACCATCGCCGAGAGGTTCGTTCGGGGCTTCCGGATCCGCTGTCTTGGTACATGATACCAGACCATTTGGCGGCTACGGTTCGTCCCGGATAACCGTTTTCCAAATTTCGACCCAATTTCAAATCTGGTATGCCACAATGTGAGACGCACGACGTTCATTGGGGACGGCAATTTGCTTCACAAACATAGAGGGGAATACTTCGATGCCGGCTGGTAACGGAGAACAGTCCTGCCGGTCGAGTGATGGCGTCGGGATGGACGGACACACCCGGGGCGACGGGCTCCATTGGTGCCGAATCGACCCCTCAGGTAACACCGACGAATTCGAGCGCGACGGAGGACGCGTAGGCAACCAGGAAGGCTGCTCCGAGCGACCCCACCCAGGCAAGGACCGTGTTGACCATCTTTGACCGACTGACGCTCTCGCCACCGGCGGCGTATCCAGATCCGACGATTGCTGAGACGAATATCTCGTTGAAGGACATGGGCACGCCCAGGAAAATCCCGGCCTGAGCGATGGCAAACGAAGGGATGAGCACCGCGATGGAGCGACGGGGACCGAGTTCCGAGTAATCCTGGGAGAGCGCCTTGATCATCCGGGTCGAGGCCATCCACGATCCGAGCAGGAGGCCGACCCCACCGAAGATCAGAACCGCAACCAGCGGGATGGCGACCGGGAGGGCCGACAGCAGCGGAAGCAGCGGGCCGATTGCAAGTCCGACCTTTCCACCACCGGCCGAAAACGCGACGAGGGCACCGAGCGAGACGAGAAACCGGCGCTGGGCGGTGTCGGCGTCCCGGACTGTCGCCCGTCGGAGCAGCACCACCACGGCAAGTGCCACCGCGACCGTCACGGCGGCGATACCGAGGACATCCGGTCCAGGAACGCGGATAGCAATGGCCACGGCGACCGACGCGCTTTCCCCGGAACGCCCGAGCCCAGTGAATTCCATAGTGGCGAGGATGACTCCAACGACGCCACCGAGTGCCGGAACGAGCACTTCCTCCGGAATTTTCGGAGATCGAAGCGCCCTGGCCGTGCCGTAGGCTGCCGTCCCCCCGACCACCGGCGTGAGTGCCCAGAAGAGGGCGGTTTCGACGTACGTATCCCACGCCGGCGATCCGCCAAGTGCAATGCCGGCACCCACGACCCCGCCGGAAACCGCAAACGCCGTTGCGATGGGATACCCCCGGAACACGCCGGCAGCGATCAGGGAGGCAGCCGTGAGCAATGCGATGGTGGCGGCGAGGGGCGAAAGCGAGACCCCGCGGATGAACTCGTTGCCGATGGTCTCGGTGACGTTTGCCCCCTGGAATACGGCCCCCAGAAATCCCAGAATTCCCACGACGAACGCGGCTCGCATCGTCGAGAGCGCGTTGGCCCCGACTGCCGGTGCAAACGGTGTCGACCCCGAGGAACCCGCTCCGATGGTCCAGGCGGTAAAGAAACTCGCCCCGACTGCGGCCACGAGGAGGAGTATTACGTCGGCCGAACTCATCCGTCACGAATTTCGTCCGGGGGTGTAATAGGTACCGAGGGCGGAAGGAGGGCTAGCGGATGGATTGTTCCGATTCTTTCTCGGAAAATGCCGTTGGCCAATTAGTCGAATCGTATTCTCTATTCAGTATATAGTTAATAAAACTATAGGAATCTCTCCTATTTGTATTTGTATTTGAATTTTTATATATTTAATATAATTGCTAAGGTTAAGGTTTGGTTTCTCATTTCCTTCTTGTTATCTATTCTTTCTTAACTTGTTGTTAATATTATAATATATTATCTGTGGCATTAGTAATGTTACTTTTTTATCTAGTGATAATATCTTTATATAGTAATATTACTTTTCTATTAGTAATAACTTCTCTATATAGTTATATTACTTTTCTATTAGTAATAACTCCTTTATATGATGATAGCACTTGTCTATTAGTAATAACTTTTTTATATAGTGATATTACTATTCTCATTAATGTTTCATTATTTGACATGAGTTCCACTCGATTTGTGCCGACACATTCGTTTCGATCCAACCGTGACCGTGCATAC
>JBDGTL010000074.1:0-15486 GCA_042216905.1 Halodesulfurarchaeum sp. | reverse complement strand
TTAGGACGTTCATCACGCCGTCGACGCCCGACTCGACGGAGTCCTCGACTACCGCCCTGCTGTGCGTGAGTTCTGGGGTGATACAGGGGATGTCGTTCTCCGCTGCAACTTCCCGGAGTTTGCCACCGCCACCGTCGGATTCCCCGCTCGAATCGGGCGATCCCTCCCCGACGACGAGGTCGAGTCCGAAGGCCGTCGCCAGTTCTCGCGACTGGCTATGGCCCGGTGTGAACCGGACGTGAGAGAGCATGTCCGGTCCGCCGGTGTGGAGGTCGATGATCACGTCGGCCTCGCCGGCGAGGGTCCAGAGCCGGTCGACCATCCGCTGGAATATCGTCCCGTTTTCGTCTCCCGGCCATTGTCGATTCATGTTGGAGTTCACGGCGTCGACCCGAGATGGTGCGAGGTAGCGGCGGTGATCCACCGCAAGTGGGTTCGCGACCGGGACGGAGATGACCGTTCCCGCGAGCGACGTTCCGAGGAGTCGGTCGTGTATCCGCCGGAGAACGACGGCGCCGATCACCTCTCCGCCGTGCTGGAGTGCCTGGACGTATACGGTCGGCCCGTCCTTCTCCCCTCGATATCGGTGCACCGGCGTTTCGATCACGACGCCGGAGGGCAATTTCGCGAGGTAACGCGTCTCGGTCTCCCGTGTCAATTCCCCCGGTGTCATCGTCTCATCGAGGACCCCTACCCCCCTCAGTATTACGGAAGGACGGTTTCGCAAACGTGAGTGGGCGTGTTGGTCCAGTCGAACGACGCACTCGCACGACCGGTCCGGACGTGCCCGAAACGCGTAAACGGTATGGCTTCGACCGTCCGGTATGACGCGACTCCCGTTCGGAATCGCCCGGCTGGATTCCCGGATCGGTGGCGGGGCACCGGCCGGAAGCGTCGTCCTGATCGCCGGGGAAAGCGGGGCCGGTGCACGCGAATTCCTCCACACGAGCGCGATCATGAACGGGCTCAACCGGTCCGACCCGGATCACTTCGAGTTACACTATGGGGATCTCCACGGGAACGCCGAGCCGCCGGACGCGATCCATTACGTTTCATTCACCGCGGACGAGGCGGAACTCTCCGACGAGATGGCCTTCACGATGGACGACGAACTGGTCGAGGCCGGTCTCGAGGCCGTCACCTTCGGCGATTTCTCACCGTCGTTCTTCCAGTTGAGCCCCGTTCCCCGGGAGTGGTACACGGGGCGACGGCGCGAAATATCCGATATCGGGCGGGACGGGAACCGCCGCAACGTGCTTTCTGCGTTCGCCGATTACCTGGACGAGGAGGCCCAGGACTCACTCGTTGTCGTGGACTCCCTGACCGACCTGATCGTTGCCAGGGAGTCGAATTACACCGAACGAGACATCGTCCTCACGATGAAGGGATTACGACGGGCAGCACGGAACTGGAATGGACTCATCCTGCTCCACCTGAACAAGGACGCCGTTTCCCCCACCGAACTCGGCGCGCTCATGACGTCGGTCGACGGAACGATGCAGTTCGACTGGGAGACCGGTGGCAACAAACGCGAGCGGACGATGTACGTAAGCGAGTTCCGCGGCGTCCTCTCCCAACTCGAGGAGGAGGACATCGTCCAGTTCGAGACCGAAATTCACGACGCCGGCTTCGACATCTCGAACGTCCGGAAGATCCGGTGAGGATCATCCAGGAGAGTTGAAGGGGGCCAGAAAAATCAGATTGGAGGATCGAACGCCTCGACCCGGACTGTCGGGATGATCCATTGATGGGTCGAACGGCTCGATCGGGTCCGTCACGAGAAGTCGAGGACCGCCCTGAGGGCAAACAACACGTTCTGCTTTCGTTCCCGGAGGCGACGGTAAAAGTAGGACGCCCACTTCGAGCCGTACGGAACGTACTGGACGACGTCGATCCCCTGCTCTGCGAGCCGGCGCTGTTCGTCTTCCCGGACGCCCATGAGAAACTGAAACTCGACAGGGGTCCCATACTCCTCCTGACGAGAAAGCGCGAAATCGATCATGGCCGGATCGTGTGTCCCGATCGCGATTCCGGTGTCTCCCTCCTCGAACAGATACTCGAGGTGGCTTGTGAACTGTTCGTTGACTCGTTCCGGACGACGGTACGCGATATTGCGCGGTTCGTCGTAGGCCCCTTTTACGAGTCGAATTGCACCGGGCAGTCCGGATACCCGTTCGAGATCGTCGCGTGTCCGTTCGAGATTCGACTGGAGACAGACCCCGAGACCACCGTCGAATTCGGTGACGAGATCGACGTACGCATCGAGGGTGGCGTCCGTCGTCGTGTGGTCTTCCATGTCGATCCACACCGGAAGCGAGTGGGAATTCGCCGTCGAGACCACCGCTCGAAGGTTCTCCCGGAAGGTCGACTCCCCGATCAGGACGCCGAGTTGACTCGGTTTCACCGATATCCCCACCGATCGGCCGGTCCGGGCGATCTCGTCGAGCACCGTCCGGTAGGACTCCCGGTCGGCACGTGCTCTCGACGAATCCGTGTAGTGTTCCCCGAGCAGGTTGAGGATGGCACCGATCCCGTCCCGGGAAAGCGAGTCCGTGTGCCGGAGAGCGGACTGGGGCGTTTCGCCAGCGACGAACCGATCCGCGACCGGGGGAATCATACTGGATCCTTCGCGCCGTACCGTCCTATAGCGTTGGGTCATTTCGGACGATATGTCGAGGAGATGGGACCTGTCGGACGATATGTCGAGGAGATGGGACCTGTCGGACGATATGCCGAGGAGATGGGACCTGTCGGACGATATGCCGAGGGCGGTTCCGAACGATCCCTCGAGAGGATGGTTTGGACGATACGGCACGGGGAGGCTGGCTCCGAATAATTCGTCGAGGGGATGTTCAGAATGAGAGACAGATTGGACGGTACCGTGATGCGTCGATGGGTCTCTCAGGGTGTCATTCGCGTCGAGGCGGGATCGCTCGGAACGATGAGAGAAATTGGTATCGGACGTCAGTGACGGGTGTCTTTGCCGGGCATGCCTCCTCGGACAACCGGCTGGCGTCGATATCCGAAATCACAGTCTATAAATACGATCTGGGGGCGTGTACTCACACGTCGAACATCGCCGGCGGTGTTCCCCGATGCACGTCCACCGGTACTGAAACCGGGTCGGCATTCGCGGATCCACGGCCGTACCGAGAACGGATTCACGTCGCTTCGCATGGCTGATACCCACCCTTTGCTCACGCTGGAACAGATCGCCCTCGTTGCCATCGGGGGGTTCGCCGGTTCGAACCTCCGGTACTTCGCCTCGCTCGTCCTCCCGGGATTGCCGGGAACGCTCCTCGTGAACGTGCTTGGAAGTTTCGCACTCGGGTTTATCCTGTACGAAGCGACAGCCTCCGACCTGCTATCGGGGAAAACGCGCCTGGTCGTCGGAACCGGGTTCATCTCGTCGTTCACCACATACAGCACGTTCGTCGTGCAGAGTGCAACGGCGTCGCCCCTGCTGCTGGTGGGAAACGTCCTGGGGACGTACGCACTCGGGTTCGGGGCGGTGCTGGTTGGCCGGGCGACCGCGAACCGGGTCGACGGGGGTGACGTCGCGTGATCCCACTCGAACCCGCCCACCTCGTCGGTGCGGGCGGCGTGATTGGAGCGCTCCTCCGCGATTTCGTGAGCCGAACGGTCGACGTCGAACAGTTTCCACTCGGCACGGTCACCGTCAACGTTCTCGGAACGTTCGGGCTCGGGCTGATCACCTTCGCGGGAATGAACAGTCAATTCGTCCTGTTCCTGGGAACGGGTGCGATGGGGTCGTTCACGACCTTTTCCTCGTTCGCGTTCGAAACTGTCCGTCTCTGGGAAACGGGAGAACGTGTCCGGGCCGCTGCGAACGCCTTTGGAACGCTGGCAGGTGCCGGTATCTCCCTGCTCCTGGCCTGGGTCCTCGTTCTCTGGCTGTAATCACTCCTCGCTCGATTGCTGGATTCGAAGGACGAGGACCGGGACGGACGAACTCCGAATTACCTTCTCCGTGACGCTCCCGATCAGGAACCGATTGAGTCCCGTCCGTCCGTGGGTCCCCATGATGACGAGGTCGATATCGTTCTCGTCGGCGTATTCGACGATTCGCTCGTGTGGAATCCCACGAGTGATATTGGTCGTGACGTCGACGCCGGCCTCTCCGCCGCTCTCCCTGATTTCGTCGAGCGCGCGTTCTCCCGCCGATTGTAACTCCTCTTCGAGCGTGATCCACTTGGACTCAGGGAGTGTGCTGTAATCGCGGGTGTCGATAACGTAGAGTCCGTGGATCGTGGCCCCGGTCAAGCCGGCCAGGTCGATGGCCTCCGCGATGGTCTGCTCGTTCCCCTCGCTCCCGTCCGTCGGGACGAGAATGTGATCGTACATGCGACTGAATACGACGTCGCACGTCAAGAATCCTCGCGACGATTGCACGTATCGTTTATTATGGGGGGTGGGGGGACGAACCGTTCGGGACCGACTCGAAGCGTACTCCAGTGGAGAACTGGGAAGAATGACACCATTTCACGGCCGCCGAATTCGTACCAATAGGAGGGTCTGCAAAGCGTCGTGGCACCGAGGGACGCTTTTTAATACATCGCTCACGAAACGGAGGTATCATGGCGGAGTCAGCGGAAGAGGGCGACGCGTTTGTCGGCGTCGAGGGATCCGCCGCGACGTGGGCGATTGCCCGTGCGGACGAGTACGACCTCGAACCGGAGGAGTTCCTCGAACGTGTTCTCGCCGCGTTCCGTTCCGCCGAATCGAGTGTGGAATCGACCGGGAGCGATGCGGAAGGGGACCGCTCCAGTGTCGAGTCACGGGTCGAGGAACTGGAAGCGGACGTGAACGAAATGATCGAAGACGTCAGGAACCGCGTCGTCCAGGTCAAACGCGAGACCGACGAGAAGGCGCCCGCCGATCACGACCACGAAACACTGGAGACAGCAATCGACGACATTCGAGAGGACCTGGACGCGCTCGATTCAACGATCCAGGACCTCCAGACCACGGTGGACCGCGGATTTGACAATTTCGAGGAGATCCTCGAGTACCTCATCGCACAATCCGAGGAGACCACAGACCACGTCGAGACGCTCGGGACGGCCGTGCTCGACCTCCGGAAACGAGTCTCGACAGTGGCCACTCGGGAACAGCGTCGGGCCGCGGCGGACCGACTGAAGGAGGCGGCCGCACGACGGGGTGTTCGCCGCGCGAAATGCGACGCGTGTGGCACCACGATCGACCTTGGACTCCTCACCCGGCCGTCCTGTCCCACCTGCGATGCGACGTTCCAGGAACTCGATCCGAACCCGGGCTTCTTCGGGACGTCAGTCCTCCTGACTGGTGATCGTCCGGCACTCGAGGGGTCCTCGGAAGCCCCGAGCGCCGACCAGATCGAAACGGTCGTGGATGCGGCCGGGGAGGCTTTGGGAGACGTCGAGGACATTCGCTCATCCATTTCACAGGTCGAAGACGGACCGGGCAAGGAAGGGGGTCCAGGCAATGACGGATAATGCAGACGAGGAGCCCAGGGGGTCGGTCCCACTGTCCGACCTCAGCGACGAGGTCGCCCGTCGAACGGAGGGTGAGGAGAATCACGAGTCAGAGACCATCACTGACTCCCCGACGGAAGGTTCCGACCGAGAAGCGCGTGATCCTTCCGTGGACGAGCACGAAAGCCAGGACGGCCCGCTTTCGGAACTACGGGAATCGATCCGTGAGAAACGGGGCGATGACACGCGGGGTTCGGACCAGTTCGTCGAGGAAACGGTCGTTCCGGTGGATACGGACACCGTCTGGGCTGATGTGTTGATGGACGAGTCGGACCCGGAAGGCCTCTTCGACCCGGCCCAGGGTTCGGGGGAGGATACGTTTCAGATCATTTCGAAGGGAGTGTGCCACCGGTGTGAGTACTTCGGGGACCCACCGGTGCTCTCGTGTACCAACGAGGGGACGACAATCCACCAGGTCGTGGACGTCGAACACTTCCGGGTTTCGAACTGTCCGATGGTGGGAACCGAGAGTACAACGGATTCGGGAGAATAGACGACGGGCTTTTCACTGCTTCGGTCGGTACTGTCCGAATCGATGCAGTTTTGCTCGGAGTGTGGTTCGATGATGCGGTCCGTCGACGGTGAGATGGTGTGTTCGTCCTGTGGTCACACCGAAGCGAAGGACGAGGACCTTGCCTCGTCGTTCGTATCCACCGAAAAACAGGACGAGAGCGACGTCGTCGAGACGGAAGAAGGACTCAACTTCGAGGGCAAACCCACGTCGGAGACTCCGTGTCCGGAGTGTGAAAACGAGGAAGCCTACTACACCATCAAACAGACCGGGTCCGCGGACGAACCACCGACACGGTTTTTCAAGTGTACCGAGTGTGGGGCCCGCTGGCGGGAATACGCCTGATCGCGCTGGATCGAACCGGTCCCGTCACGCGAGTAACTGGGGCCCGTCAGGCGAGTAACAGGGGTCCCGTCAGACGAGTAACTGGATATCGGCGTCTGCCATTCCTGAGAGTGCAGTTGCGGCGCCCACGCCGGATCTGACGCCGTCGTACAGATCGGATTCGTCGTAGTCGAACAGTTCCATCGTCATCTGACACGCCTGGAGTTCCACACCCGTGTCGAGACACAGTTCGACGAGTTCGTCGACGCTCGCCGTCCCGTTCTCGTCGATTCGACGCTCCATCATCCGTGTGGCTATCGCGTCCATGCCCGGCATCGTCGCCAGGAGGTTCGGAACCGACAGTGCGGGGTTCCCGACTGCGCTCACTTTCAACTCGCTCGATTTCTCCTCGTGGAGCACGTCGAGGCCCCAGAAGGTGTGAAACACCGTCACGTCCCATTCGAACGCGGCAGCGGTGGAGGCAAGTATTAGCGGCGGGTAGGCCATGTCGAGCGATCCTTTCGTCGAAACGATTGTCATCGAACGGCTATCGGATCCGGTCTCGACCTCTTCCTCTACCGATTCGAGTCGGGACTCGATGTCGTCGATACGATCCGAAAGCGGGGGTCGGTCGACGGGTGTGTCGTCCACACGGTCAGATGTCTCTTTGCCCATCGTTCATTCTGTTTTCCGGACGTAGTGTTTGTACAGGGTGTCGCCGCCGTCGTCTTCCTCGACCTGTTCGAGCAGTTTGACACCCGTCGTCGAACTCGCCCAACCGTCGATGTCCGAGACGCTTCCCTGGTCGGTGGCCGTCACTTCGAGGACGCCGCCGGATTCGACGTCGTCGATCTCCTGTTTGGTCTTCACGACGGGGATGGGGCAGTTGTGCCCGGTCACGTCGAGTGTCCGTGACACGTCGAATTCTACGTTCATTTTGCATCACACAATTGTGCGCAAATTACAATTTAGTACACATCTGAAAAAACGTTTGGGTGGGGGCAACGCTCATTACCTAATAAAGGGCCCAAATATGAAGGAACAATATTCAGTATTCTCTATACACTGGTGGTAATTTACGAATATAGTATTGTGTAATTTTTGAATTATTATGAAAACCCTTTAGTCGGTCTACCAGTAAGAGACGACCGAGGTATGAGCGAGACAGACATCGCTGGTGACGTTCCGACCCTGGACGTACCGGTCGACTCCATGGCCCCACGAACGCTCAAAGACCGACTCGACGAAGGCGAGCCGGTCACGATCCTGGACGTTCGGGCCGAGAGCGAATTCGACGAGTGGCACATCGATGGACCCGCCGCTGACGTGCACAACATCCCGTACTTCGAATTTATCGACGGCGCAGACGCCGCGCCAATGGATGCGATCCCGACAGGCGACCCGGTCGTCGTCGTCTGTGCGAAGGGACAATCGAGCGAGTTCGTCGCGGGACTCATCGAGAAGGAAACAGCGCAGGACGCCGTCAACCTCGCCGACGGGATGAACGGGTGGGCCGACCTGTACGAATCACGGGAGATTACCCGGTACGACGGATCGGGAACCCTCCTCCAGTACCAGCGCCCGTCGAGTGGGTGTCTTGGCTATCTCCTAATCGAGGGTGAATCCGCGGCCGTCATCGATCCCCTCCGACGCTTCACTGACAGGTACCGCGACGACGCCGACACTCGGGGCGCCGATCTCGAGTATGCTCTGGATACACACATTCACGCAGACCACATCAGTGGCGTCAGGACGCTTGCGGACGGTGACGTCGAGGGAGTCCTCCCCGAGGCGACGACCGAGCGACCAGTGGCATTCGAATCGGCGGTGACGCTGCTCGCCGACGGAGAGACCATGGAGGTCGGGGACGCGACGATCGAAGCTATCCACACCCCGGGCCACACGACCGGCATGACGTCGTATCTCCTCGACGACAGCGTCTTGCTCACTGGCGACGGCCTGTTCGTCGAAAGCGTGGCACGGCCGGACCTCGAGAAGGGGGACGAGGGTGCCCCGGACGCCGCCGGACAGTTGTACGACTCGATTCAGGAACGAATTCTCACCGTCGACGACGACGTCGTCGTGGCCGGCGGTCACGCGAGCGATACCGCCGAGACGGCCGAAGACGGCACGTATACCGCAACGATCGGCGAGTTGACCGAGGAGATGGAGGCACTCTCCCTATCGAAGGACGAGTTCGTCGACCTCGTCCTGTCCGACATGCCTCCCCGCCCCGCAAATTACGAGGACATCATCGCCACCAACCTTGGCCAACAGTCAATCGCAGACGATGAGGCCTTCCGGCTCGAACTCGGTCCGAACAATTGTGCCACGAGCGAAGGGTCCCTACGCGAGTAACGAGTAGCAGTGTTCATGTCCGTACACCTCCCACTCGTGCTCGAGGCCTCACACCTGGCCCAGACGCTCTTCCCCAACGGAATCACGCAGTACGCCCTCGGTGGCGTGTTCGTCGGACTGGGTGTGGTCGTCATCTATCTCGGGACCGGGATCATTCCTGGAGCCAGTACCTTCCTGGAATCGACGTTGACGTACGTCTCGAACCGGGACCGATTCCGGAAGCCGGACTACCTGGCGTCCCGTCGATGGCGGATCGTTTTTACCCTCGGAATCGTCTCCGGCGCCGCGGTGTACGCGCTGACGGTCGGCGAGGGAATGTGGACGACTGACGTAACGCCCTGGCGGTTGCTCCTTGGCGGGTTTCTCGTCGGTGTGGGAACCCGCGTCGGGAAGGGTTGTACCTCAGGTCACGGCGTCTGCGGCGTCGGCTCGGTTTCTCGTACCTCGCTGATCAACGTCGCCACGTTCCTTCTCGTCGCAATCGGGACTGCGCACGTCGTCTCTGCACTGGGGGTGACACCATGAGCGAGGAGCGCGGACTGACGTTCATGAGCCTCGTGTACGGCGGGGGACTGTTGTTCGGTTTCGGACTCGGCTACAGTCAGATGGCCCGCCCCGAGGTGGTTCTCGACTTTCTCCAGCTCCAGGACCTGGGTCTTCTGTTCGTCATGGGCGGTGCCGCCGTCGTCACTGGTATCGTCTTTGCCGTGGCGAGCAGCACCGATATGACGGCCCCACTGACCGGTCGGGAGTACGGCCGCCGCCTCAAATCATTCGATACGAGTGTGATCGTCGGCGGCGGTATATTCGGCGTCGGCTGGGGCGTTTCGGGCCTCTGTCCCGGGTCGGCGTACGCCAGTCTCGGCATCGGAAACTACCCCGTGCTTATCGGCATCGCAGGGATGTTCGCCGGTGCGTACGTGCAGGGCGTCGTTCGATCCTACGCCAGCGAGCCCTCCTCCATTTCCCCCGAGGGAATACGACGATGACACTACCTTCAGGAACCCCGGACGGTCGGATACGTCGAATAGTATTGTACAATAACCACAGTACGAAACACACAATTGCCGGTCCACTCCGGAACGAACGCGACCCAAAACCCACGACAGAAACCGCCCAATACCAATGTTCGGACTCCAGTCACTGAGCGGCACATCGGCCGCGATAGCGATGGTCGGAATCGTACTCGTCGAAGCGCTCGTCCTGTATGTCGGTTACGGCGCACTCACGCGTATAGTCGGTCCGAAAGTGTCCGAGGCAATCAGGGGTGAGTGACCTGTGGCGATATTCGGAATGAGCGTCGGTATGATAGCACTGTTCGTCGGTTTCGGCCTGCTCATCGGGATCCTCTTCGGGTTCTTCGGGATGGGTGGATCGTTCCTGGTCACGCCGGCACTGTTGATACTCGGATACAAGTCCACAGTCGCGGTCGGAAGCGGGATGGCCTTCGTGTTCGGCACCTCGGTCATCGCTACTCTCAAACACCGCGACCTCGGGCAGGTCGATTACAAACTCGGCGTGTTGATGATCGTCGGCACGGCCACCGGGATCGAACTCGGAAAGATCATCGTCGTCACGCTCCAGAACATGGGATTGGCCGGGACGCTCATTAGCGTCATCTACGTCCTGTTACTCGGCGGCATCGGTCTATTCGTGACCAAAGAGTCGTTATCGAGCGGGGACGGTGGCGGACTCGAACCCGACGTGGACGCCGAAGACGACCCCGACGAATCGGAGATTCCCAAAGTAGCGAAAACGATCCAGTCGTATCGAATTCCTCCCATGATCGAACTCAGGGGCGGGATTACGGTATCGCTTTGGATGATTCTCGCCGTCGCATTCGCCACCGGCCTGTTATCTGGGCTTCTTGGCGTCGGAGGCGGATTCATCCGGATGCCTGCCCTGTTCTACATGATCGGCGTTCCGGTGCCGATCGCTGTCGGAACCGACCTCTTCGGAATCGTGTTCTCCGGCGGTATCGGGAGCTTCCTGTACGCGCAAACCGGCGGGGTCAAGTTGGGAATCGTCGCCCCGCTACTGGCCGGAAGTTCGCTCGGAGCCCGACTCGGGTCCGCGGCGACGAGTATCGTCGACGAGGAGGAAATCAAGATCTACTTCGGCGTGATGCTGTTGCTTGGCTCGATCGCGGTCGCGCTCAAGGAACTCGGGAAAGCCTTCGATATCGAGGTTCTCCGGACCGTATCGATCGTCGTCATCCTGGGCGCGGCCCTGCTCGTCGCGGGCGCAGTCGTCTACAGCAGTATCAAATCCATCCGGGGTCCCGAACCCGCCCCGTCTTCCTCGTCGTCGACGGCGGACTGAATCCCGGCATCGATTGCCTTCTCACAGAAGGATCGAACGGAACTCGCGGGAGTGGTGTGGCCGGTCGGACCGCCTGCGTCGAAGCGTGGACCGATTCGGTGATCCCTGAATTCCCCTTTCCCCACCATCGGACAATTTCGGGAGGCCGTGTATACTTACCGCTTGCACGTATTTTCACATCCTGAAAATACGGGCTGATTCCTCTGGTACAACCGATGTGGTCGCGGTGTTTCCCCTGGACGGTTCTAAGTCACCCAGATCGAAATCGAACCCCTCTCAAACCGGCCGGCGATCACTCAGTTCGTCGACTGGAACCGCTGCCTCGTCGAAATCCTCGAGGACCTCTCTGGCCCACCGAATTGCCCGGGGCGACTCGCTTTCGAGAACCCCTTTCATCGAGTCGGTCTCGTCGTAGACCACGAGGACGACCGTTTCTTTCTCCCCACTGTCGAGGACGAAGAGCCCATACGGCGCTTCCTCCACGACGGAGAGTTCCTGGTTTTCCGCCGTGAAGAACCCAGTCCCGGCCAGTTCCGTTCGCAGGTACCGAAAGAGGTCCTCGTCGAGAACCATCCTGGTGGGACGCCCCTCCTCGAGGACTTTATCCCGGATGATGGGAAGCGATTGACGAGCGCTTCGAGTACGGCCGAGCCCGTCCATTGCCACCGCTTCTCTGAAACGTTCGTTCACCCGTTCCCTGATGGAGAACGCTCTTCCCGGTTCGGTCAGGGATACTTCTCCCACACGGAGTAGGTCGGGGTGAAACGGGCTCGACGGGGGTACGTACCGCAGGAACGCACGCCCCTCGAGCAATGACTCGACAGTCTCGACGTATCCCTCGTAACTCCGGTACGTCGCGGATCCGAGGGTCGTGATCGTGTATTTCCCGTCCTCACGGGCGATCAATTCCTCGTCCTCGAGCGTCCGAACCGCCCTGGTGACCGTCGACCGGGAGACCCCGACTTCGTCTGCCAACTCCGCCTGCGTCAGCGGTCTATCTGATACGGCCTCGAGGAAATCCCGACGTGCTTTCAGTACGGAAAGGACGGTTTCGGCCTTCCCCGACTCCATCGTTCTCTGTGGTGTTCGCGGGAGTGTGTTAATTCTTTCCCGCCCGGGGAATTTTGGCACAGTCCGACGTAGATCCGGACGATGGAGGTCACACCGCTCGCGGCCGAGAGCCTCGGTGTCAGAGGCCTCGCCGTCGAAGTGTCAGTATCCGGAACCACGATCCTCGTGGACCCGGGTGCGTCCCTCGGCCCTCGACGGTTCGGTCGTCTCCCACATCGTGAGGAATACCGCGCCCTCAAGGCCAGGTCCGAGGCCATACAGCGAGCGGGTTCCAGCGCCGACGCGATCGTCGTCACACACTACCACTTCGACCACTACGTTCCGTCATTCGAAAACTGGCGGTATAACTGGTCAGCAGATTCCCTCGCGCGCGATCTCTTCTCTTCCGTCCACGTCCTGGCAAAACACACCACGGAGGACATCAACTACTCCCAACAGAAGCGGGCGTACTACTTCGAGGAGGTCTGTCGTTCCGAGAGCAAGCGCCTCGAACTCGCCGACGGGGAGGCGTACTCGATCGGTCCGGCATCCCTCGAATTCTCCCCACCAGTACCTCACGGGCCGGAGGATACCGACCTCGGGAGGGTTCTGATGGTGGCGATTCACGGCCCTGCTGACACCTTCGTCTACACCTCCGACGTCCAAGGTCCCGTGGTCGATGAAAGCCGCGATTGGATTCTCGACCGGAATCCTGACCTGATCGTCGCCGACGGCCCCCCGACGTACCTCAGCGAAGACACGTTTTCGACGCCGTCCCGGCGATCGGCCCGGCGAAACCTCGTATCACTCGCCCGGGAGGCATCACTCGTAGTCGACCACCACCTCCTCAGGGAAACGACGTACGAGGAGTTTCTCCGCCCGGTCAGGGAGGCCGCGAGCGACGCGGGGACGTCGGTCCAGACCGCGGCCGCGTATCGTGGCGAGGCAAATCGCCTCCTGGAGGCGAACCGGGAGGTCCTCCACGACCGTGCGCCTGTCTCGGAGGAGTTCTACGACAGGGTCGAGGCAGGCGATTTTGTAGACACACCCATCCCCAATGCCCCGCACCCGGGGGACTGATCGGGGTGCCGGACGGTTCCGGCCGCATTTGACGGCAGTGACCTGCCCGAATTTTCATGTAAGAAAGAATGACAATAATCCGAACAGACACTATTGCATGGGAAGCAAGATCGGGGAGAAAACCGGAACCCGGTATCGATTCCGTTTCACGGTGTGACAGCCCTTTGCTCACGGTATCCACTCTCACTACGTACTTATCAGTCTTCGGAGCGAAGAGATGCCATGAGCGAAGAACAACCGCGGCGGGCGCTGCGAATGCCCGCCGGATCGGAGCAATTCGGCATTGTAACCCAGCATCTCGGTGGCAACCACCTGCGCGTGGAGTGCGCCGACGGCGAGACCCGACTCGGACGAATTCCGGGGCGCATGAAGTACCGGACGTGGATCGAGACAGGTGACGTGATCATCATCGATCCCTGGGACTGGCAGGACGAGAAAGGGGACGTCGAATGGCGCTATACCGAACAGGACGCAGAGCAACTCAGGCGCGAAGGACACATCGATTGAGCGGACCCGTGGCGTCAGTACCGCTCGGTCGTCGGAACGGGGACTACTCCGGTCATCGAAATCGATGCGATCCGGATCGTTCTCCCGGCGGAGTTTAGCAACGTTTATCCGGTCTACGCCGTTTCTTCCGACTATATGACCGATCTGATCGTCAAGTCCAACGTGAAGGAAGCGCTCGGAGACATCAACGTCTCGGCCGATTTCTACGACGCCCTGGACGAGGAGGTCGCCTCCCTCCTCGAGGACGCCGCAGAGCGGGCCGAGCAAAACGGCCGAAAAACCGTTCAGCCCCGCGATCTGTAGGGGGCTTTGGTCCGGAACGGATTTTCGCTTCCATATGGCGTGAGCAACTGGTATACGATCGAACGTAAAAAGCGCCACCAGTGTCTTCGTGGTGGCCGTCCGATCGTCTCTCACGTTGGACGTCCCATTCGATCCAGGTGTCACGCGCACAATAAGCGCGACTCGATCCAGATGTCAGGCGACCACCCGATCCAGGTGTCTCGTTCTCCGAGAACCTCATTCGAACCGGTTCGTTCTCCTTTCACCGGTTTCGATATCCGCTTCGAGACGCTAATACCGGTGGCGTTCCGTGTGTTCTTCGACGGCAATGACGGAACATCGACTTTCCTCGGTCGTCGATCGATACGTATCGGACGCACCGGGGCTCGAGGGCCACTGCGAACGGTGTCTGCGCACGGAGCGGTGGGACGGAAACGCCGTGTTGATGGTCGTGGATGCAGCGTTCATGTCGGTCGGTCTCGATTATTTCCGGAGTGTGGTTCCGAACGTCCTGGCGTTCGAGGAGGAATTCGTGAGGGACGGACCGATCAGGTCGTTCTCAGACCTCCGGGACGTGCCAATCGAGTCGGTCGAACACGTCTGGGCGAACGAACGCTCGTGGGACGTCGCCCGGTCTGTCGCCGCGACACTCGACGATCGCGGGACTGACCGGGGACTATCGGACAGGGACTCACTCCGTGATTGGGCCGAATCGTCGTCCTTAGAGGGCTGGGAGCGAGACCCGATCGGCGGCATTTCGGGAATCGGGATCAACACGTACCAGTACCTCCAGATGATGGGCGGCGTCGATACCGCAATGCCGGATACCATCGTCCGACGGGTCGTCCGGAAGGTGCTTGCGGAAGCATCAGTAACACTCCCCACTGGTGGAGACGTCGAACTCGTCCGGACTATCGAGGAGATCGCCGACAGGACCGGATACCGGCCGATCGAAATCTGCTGGATGACCTGGCTCGTCGAGTCGGATGGCGAAGACGTCCGTACGGGCGAGTACGCCGGGGTTCTCGAACGGATCTGAAATCGATTAACGCCTGCGATCTCTTTTCCATCTCTCCCGTCGTTGAATTCCTCCGTTCCCCGTTTACCCTTCCATTCTTTCTCACCAGATGATATCCGATCCACAATATATCGAATCATTATAATAATTATTTGATAAATATTCACGTAAACCATGTCACGGTGTATTTCATTTATGCCACGTAGTATTTCATTTAAATACTTAATATATTATAGTATATTAGGATATTATATGATGTGTTATAATTAAAAAAAAAAATTATTTATTATTTTGGTAATTCATCAAAAATTAAAAATTCACTACACAATTACTAACTATCGGAAACAAATTTAAATACTATATAGTGGTTGACATAATTAGTCAGACTTTTTGACCGCGTCTGAAATTGGAAGGGAAGCTTATATTGGAAAAATTTCGTTGCTGACTATAGACGATAAGTTCAGCAGAAATTCGCCATCCAGGCCCCCTCACAAACGATA
>JBDGTL010000025.1:0-15708 GCA_042216905.1 Halodesulfurarchaeum sp. | reverse complement strand
GGCATGGTGGGCCAGCAGGTGTTCGCCGGCGAGGCGACCCGTCTCGCGTATATGACCGACGAGGCGAAAGAGGGGCGGGAAGCCTTCCTCGACGGACGCGAGCCCGACTTCGAACCGTTCCCGTGGCACTATTAAGTGTGACCGACGAGTTCTCATGGGACGACGACGTGTGACCGACATACCCCTGGATTCGGACCGATACATACCACCGGACAGGAACCGGATCACACCACCGGACAGGAACCGGATCACACCACCAGACAGGAACCGATACACACCACCGGACAGGAACCGATACACACCACCGGACAGGAACCGATATCCATCACTGGACAGGATTCGATGACCCAGTCTCACGCGGAACGGGAGGCGGACGACGAGACTCTCACTGCGAGTGATACCGACGTCCCACAGTGGCGCGCCTGGCTCATCGCCTCGCGGCCGCACACCATCCCCGCCAGTGCCTCGCCCGTGATCGTCGGGACCGGACTGGCGATCCACGCGGACGTTTTCTCCCCGCTCCCCGCCCTTGCCGCACTGATCGGGGCGATTTTCATCCAGATCGGTGCCAACCTCGCGAATGACTACTACGACTACGAGAAAGGGGTCGACACCGACGAATCCGCGGGATACGTCCGGGTCTCCCAGTCCGGGTTGATTCCCGCGAAACGGGTGTTCGCTGGCGCGGTCCTATCGTTCGCCGTCTCCTTTGCCGTGGGGATATATCTCGTGTCCGTCGGCGGCCTCCCGATCGTGATCGTCGGCCTCTTGAGTATCGCGAGCGGGTTTGCCTACTCCGGGGGACCGTACCCCATCGGGTATCACGGACTCGGTGACCTCTTCACGTTCGTGTTCTTCGGTCTGGTCGCCGTCTCTGGAACCTACTACGTCCAGGCCGCCTCCAGCCTCGCTTCCGGGTTTCCACTCTGGGTCCCACCTGGTACGCTCCCTCTTTCTGCCGTCGTGGCGAGTTTTCCGATGGCTTCGCTCATCACCAATATTCTTATCGTCAACAACATCCGGGATATCGAAGACGACGCCCAGGGCGGAAAACGGACCCTCGCCGTGATACTCGGATACCGGGGCAGTCGGGCCGAGTACGTCCTCATGATGGTCCTGGCGTACCTCAGCCCCGTCTGGTTCTATTTCCGCCCGGAGTACGGCCCCGCCGTCCTCATTCCATTCCTCTCCCTCCCGTTCGCCGTCCTCGTCACGCGGCGCGTCCTCACCGAACGGGATACGGCGGGACTCAACCCGGCCCTCGAACGCACCGGACAACTCACCTTCATCTTCGCGGTCCTGTTTGCCATAGGATTCATCGTATGACGGCCACGGTGATCCCATTCCGACTGCCACTCTCGTCCCCGCTCTCGACGGCGAAGGGAACCATCGACGAGCGGCGTGGATTCGTGTTCCGTGTGAATGGACCGGAGCCTGGGCTCGGGGAAGCGACCCCGTTTCCCGGATTTACCGAGTCGCTGACCGCGTGCCGCGAGGCACTCACCCGGGCGGAAACGGCGCTCCGCGACGGCGACTGGTCGGACGCGTTCGAGGCAGTCACCGCCGCTCCGGAGCGGACGCCTGCTGCCAGGCACGCTGTCGCTCTCGCGTACCACGATTCCCTGGCCAAACAGAAAGGAGTCCCCCTGTATTCACATTTCGAAGGTACCGACGGTGCGGAGCAAAACACCGAACCGACACCGGTGCCGGTGAACGCGACTATCGGGGACCGTGACGGTGATGAACTCGTTCAGGCGGCGGATGCCGCCTTCGATCAAGGCTTTCCCGCAGTTAAAGTGAAGGTCGGAACCCGTCCCATCGAGACAGACGCCGAACGGCTCCGTCGGGTAACCTCAGTCGCTACCGCGGGAACGACTGTTCGGGCGGACGCAAATGGCGCCTGGTCCCGGGAACGGGCCGGGACGTTTTTCGATCTGATCGACCCACTCGATATCGAGTACGTCGAACAGCCGCTCGCCCCGTCTGACGTCGAGGGACACGCCTCCCTCAGACGGACTGTGGAAACGCCGATCGCACTGGATGAGAGCGTCGTGACTCGCCCACTTGGGAGGCTGCTCTCGAAAGAGGCCGCTTCGTACGTGGTGCTCAAGCCGATGGCGCTCGGCGGTCCGGACGTGGCTCGTGCTATGGCACAATCGATCCTCGAGGCGAACCGAACGCCGGTTATCTCGACCACTATCGACGCCGTCCTGGCCCGAACAGCGGCGGTCCACGTCGCAGCGAGTCTCCCAGAGGGTCCCCCTGCAGGACTCGCCACCGCGGATCGACTCGAACGCGATCTGGCCCCGGATCCTGCCCCCGTCGAATCGGGGACGATGCGGCCGCCGGGGAAGCCCGGTCTGGGAATCGGGGAGGTGACGATCCCGGATGCGTGACTGGGTGGCCACGACGGCCGAACGAAATCCGGACCGGACCGCGGTGATCGACGCCGACCAGGACGAGTCTGTTACCTACCTGGAACTGTCCGACCGGATCGATCGTATCGCCGGGCAACTCCTCACTGCGGGGGTGTCAGCGGGTGATCGGGTTGGCCTCCTCCTTCACAGGAGTCCGGCGATGATCGCCACGTTCTGGGCGACAATTAGAGTGGGAACGACCGCCGTGTTACTCGACGCGACGGAGACGCCAGAATCGCTGTCACGAGCGAGTTCCCGGGCGGAGATTACCCATCTCGTCGTTCAACCGGAAACCGCGGCGGGCATCGTGGAGGCGGTCCCGACGTCGTCTGTTCTCTCGATTGGGGCGCTCGACCAGGAGTCCGTCACGCCACTCGACAGTCTCGTTTCCCGATCGTTCGTTTCCGAGGACCTCGATCTGGATCGGACCCGTTTGATCCTATTTACCTCAGGGACGACTGGCGACCCACGGGGCGTTCGGCTGACGCTTCGCAACGTGGCGGCGAGTGCCGCCGGATCAGCGTTCCGCCTCGGCGTCGACCCGACGGACCGGTGGCTTCTCACCCTTCCGACATACCACATGGGCGGTCTGTCGATCCCGATCAGGACCGCGATGTACGGAACGACGACGGTCCTCGAACGCGAATTCGACGCCCAGTCGACGGCAGAAACGATCGAAGCCCACGACGTCACCGGTGTCTCTCTCGTTCCCACGATGCTTCGCCGCCTGCTCGAGGAATCCTGGACGCCCACATCGCTCAGGTTCGCTCTGGTCGGCGGGGCGCCGACGCCACCCGATCTGGCGACCCGTGCGATCGAGTCGGGGATTCCGATCTACCCGACGTACGGGATGACCGAGACGGCCTCCCAGGTGGCGACTGCGACGCCCGGGGACGTCCGGTATGATTCCTCGACTGTCGGGCGTCCGATCCGGACAGCGACTGTGAGGATTGGCGAGTCTGGTGGGTCGATTAGCCACCGATCCGGTGGCGTTTCGACGACCGAGTCCGGACCTGCATCCTCCGATCGCGGACCCAATGTGTCTTCTGTTGCAATCGACGCTGGGCCAATCCTGGTCTCCGGACCGATCGTCAGTGACGGCTACCTGGAAGACGAGGAGTCGAGGACCGCGACTCCCGAAGGCGGTAAGTCGGATCCAGGCAACGGAGGTGATGCGGGAGCGAATCCGCTGGATCGGGAGAGCGGTACCGTGGAATCGACCGACCGGGACTGGTTTCGGACCGGCGACCTCGGATACATCGACGAGGACGGTCGCCTGTTCGTGGTCGGACGTGAAACCGATCACATCCTGACCGGCGGGGAAACAGTCGTCCCTGCCGAAGTGGAGCGAGCGATCAGAGACCATCAGGCCGTCGAATCCGTGGCCGTCGTCGGGATCGACGACCCGGAGTGGGGCCAACGTGTCTCGGCAATGGTCGTTCCCGGAGCGCCGATTTCCCGGTCCGCGTTACAGACGTTTCTCGAGGACAGACTCGCCGGATATAAGATCCCGAAAACGATCCTCTTCGCCGAATCCATTCCCAGGACGCAATCCGGGACGGTCGATCGGGAGGCCGTACAGGCGCTGCTTCGGGAAGAAACGGCGACGGACTGAGGAGGTGCGACCGGGGTATTGGTGTCCGGACGGATACCATTCACGGCACTCGACGTGATTCAGGAATCCGATAGTTCGGATCCAGCCGGGGAGGGGACGAAGGATGGGTTTTATCCACTGATTGATTTAACTCGGCCGGATACCTGGACCCGGTCGAAGGACAGGTCGATCCGGCGGTTGATTTTCAATTCCCGCCCGTGGAAGAACGTCCCGTAGGACGTCTCGCGGGTCTGTAATTCTACTGTCAACTCGACGTCTTTCCGCGTCGGATGTTCGAGCACGCGCACCCGTCCAGTCGAGTCGTTCGTGATCGTTATCTCGGCAGGGGATATCCGGACGCCAGTGACCCTGGCTATTGCCGTTTCCCGTACGGTTTCCGTCATCCCCGGATAGAGACTGCGCGCCACCCAGGGACCGACGTTCCTGATGCCGATGACGACCGTCGTCGTGTCCTCGTCTCCCGGAAGCGAGGTCGATCCCACGGTCGTTACTTGCGGGGAGAGCATCGTGGTTCGAGTCCACACCGGAAGGGACGTCCCCTCGTCGATTACCCGTCCCGCGAACGTGGGTTGGCCTCCGGATTTCAGAGCGGTCACTGTGGCACCGATGATCAGGTGGGTCTGGTCTCCCTCCGTGGGGTAGCCGTCGATGGACTCGATGGTGGTGCGGACCGTTCCACCATCCGCGATGGAACGACCAGTCGATAGTCGGGTAGCTGTCAATTCTGACACCGTCGTTTCCAGCACGACGGGAATGCTGCGCGTCGAAAGGCGCTCGATCGATCCCTCTCCTGAGGCGGCAGTTGCCTGAGTGACGGCAGTGATCGTGCCGGACACTTCCACGTCTTCGCCCCGAAGTGTCATCGAACGGCCGACGGCCACGTGAGGGCCTAATGAAATCCCCGGTTCGTGAACGACGGTCCGATTTACCCTGGTGCGGAGGACCACGAACTGACTCGACCGACCGGTCGGTGCCGAATAGACGTCCGTAATCCGCACTGCCCCACGCCTGGAATTCAAGACGTCCCCGCGTGTGAGTTCCCGGGCTACGGAGTCGGCGACAGAACCCACTTCCACGGTGACGAACCGGGTCGATCTGTTCACCAGCAACGACGACCGTTTCGTTCCGACGTCGACGATCGGTCCGGCAACCTGGTAGCGGGCGGTGGAGATAGTGATCCCCCGATTCAGCCTGAGGGGTTTTCCGTTGAACGTGACGGCGTCCCCGGCGCTCGGACCGGTTATCTTCACCCGTGCGACCATGTGTTGGGCGTTCTCACCGGCGGCCGTCCTGAGGATATCGGTGATCGTGAGCGTGCCGCCTTTCGCGGTCATTTCGTCGCCGACGCTCACCGCATTCGCTATGAAGTCAGGCGCGCTCCCGATGTTGACGGTCGCGTACCGCGTTTCCGTATCCGGCTGGGGCTGGGTGCCGCCGGATCCAGTGAGGAGGGCAACACCCGCGACGGCGACCGCGAGGACGAGGAGGACTACCAGCGCGTCGATGACGTTTACGACACCGAAAATCCGACCCTGATCGTCGAGTATGGGCATGCAGGTACTATTTCCGACCATCGATTCGGACACTTTAATAATGTCGGTTACCGACTGAAGCGATGCCGTTCAAACTGGTCGACGGCCCCGGAGTCCCCGGTCCGAGTCAGATCACGAATTTCGATCGTCCAGACCGAGTGCTTAGGAAACACGGGAACGTAGTGTCGGACGATGACCGGTTCTGATTTCGACCGGGCGGCCTGGGAACGTCGTCTCGAGCGACACCGGGCGGAGAAAGACGAATTTCTCACGGAGAGCGATCACTCACCGATCCCGGTGGAGGAACGGGAGTCATTCGACGGATTGGCGTACTTCCCACTCGATCCGACGTATCGAATCGAGGCCAGGATCGGGTGGGCGCACTCGCCCGAATCCGTCTCGTTTCGGATGTCTCGGGGCCAGGATACGGAGTACGAATGGGTGGGAACCGTCGGATTCGACCTCGCGGACGACCACCGGACGCTATCTGTGTATCGATCACCGGGTGTGGACGATTTCTTCGTCCCCTTCCGTGATGCGACGAATGGGGAGACGACCTGGAAACACGGTCGATATCTCGGACTCGACGCGGATCGCGAAACCGTCGAGAACGGGGCCTCCGTGGTACTCGACTTCAACCTCGCCTATCACCCGTTCTGCGTGTACACCGAGGAATACGTCGCGGCACTCCCACCGACTGAAAACGAGCTCGATATTCCGATTTCCGCTGGCGAACGACTTCAGGCAGGGACTTCTGCGGCCTCGAGCAGTTCCTGATAGCGGTTCCGGATCGTGACTTCGCTGACGTTCGTGACGTCGCTCACAGCCGTCTGGGTGACCTTCTGGTTCGTCAACAGGGAGGCGGCGTAGATCGCTGCGGCGGCGAGCCCCACGGGACTCTTTCCGCTCGTGACACCTTTGTCCTGTGCGTTCTTCAGGAGTTGTCGGGCCCGTCGCTCGACCTCTTCTGAGAGATCGAGTTCAGAGGCGAACCGTGGGACGTAACTCGCCGGGTCGGCCGGTTGGACTTCGAGGCTCAACTCGCGGACGATGTACCGGTAGGTCCGCTTGAATTCCATCTCGTCGATACGGCTCACGTTTGCCACCTCGTCGAGACTGCGCGGCGTGGTCATCTGACGGGCGGCGGCGTACAGGGCCGCCGTCGCGACGCCTTCGATGGACCGACCCGGAAGGAGATCCTCCTGGAGGGCCCGTCGGTAGATGACCGAAGCCGTCTCCCGGACTTCCTTCGGAAGCCCGAGTGCGGAGGCCATCCGTTCGATCTCGCCGAGTGCCTGTTTGAGGTTTCGCTCTTTCGAGTTCCGGGTGCGGAATCGCTCGTTCCAGGTACGGAGCCGCTGCATCTTCTGGCGCTGTCGCGAGGACAGGGTCCGTCCGTACGCGTCCTTGTTTTGCCACCCGATGTTCGTCGAGAGCCCTTTGTCGTGCATCATATTCGTCGTGGGAGCGCCGACGCGGGACTTCTGCTCTTTCTCATCGGACTCGAACGCCCGCCACTCCGGACCGTGGTCTATCTCGTCTTCCTCGACGACGAGGCCACATTCGGTACAGACGGTCTCGCCCCGTTCCTCGTCGACCGCGAGACGGCCCTGGCATTCGGGACAGACGTGTTCGTCGACTGATTCCTGTTCCGTTCGTTCTGTCTGGGAACGCTGCTGGTTCCGGCTATAGGTTCGGATTGTTGTTTCACTCATGATGGAGAGCGGAGAGGACAAGGCTTAAACGGCCTCTCCCTGCTTCCTTGACTCTTCGTTATACCGAAATATACTTAAGTGTTTCGCATAATTCCCTCACGATTGTTATCGAGGAATACGAGAATTAGCCGTTCAATCAGGTAAATGTGTCCGGTTTTGGGCTACCTAATACAGTGGGGATATTTACCACGGACCATGGATAGATTTAAGGTAGTATCTAATTGCACTCGGGGTACTCGAAGTGGCGTCCTCTTCCCATCCCACCTCTTCGTACACATCCTCCCTCCCCATCTCACCCCTTCGTACACATCCTCCCTTCCCATCCACCCCTTGGTATACATCCCGCCGCACCATCGTGGATGTGAGCCCAGTACATATAACGGATCAGCGTGGAGTAACTCGATTTACCAAAGACGTCTCGATACGGTGGAGCTCCCTCGTTTGAGTCGACATCCGTCACGATTCATCGAGATTCCTGGCGATATCGGCGAGCTTCCCGTCGTGTGTTTCCGAGGGGTACGTCCCATCTTCCCCAGGCGAACGGAGCCCGTACAGCCGTCCAGGGTCGACAATGTCGACGTGGACGGTCCGGCCGACGTCGAGGTCCCGTTCCCGGATCCATCCAGGCAGATGGTTTCTCGCTGTCGGTGGGTTTCTGGCCAACCTCGGCGTCTCGGCGACGTGGACCACGGCGAGCCCCGGCCCGCCAACGGCCTGCAGCTGGGAATGGTATTCGGATCCGTCGAGAATGAGGCGAACTACAGTACTCTCCTCGACGGAAATTTCCTCGGGGAGTCGAATCCGGCGCCGATTGCTCGATCCGTGGCGTTCGACCGTCCCATCGACCGTCTCGATCGACGGATGGTTGTGGCGGATTGGCTGGTTCATGGAGACGAACCAGCGCCGCGTTCCGAATGAGGCTTTCGCATCGAAGGCAATCAAGGGATTGTCGTTTTACGGTCGGACCCAATCCCGGCGGCGGTCAGGAGAGGTCGTATCCTCCGAGGCGGTGCCAGACCACGATCACCGAGGGGAGGACCAGAATCGAGGTCGCGTACGAGTAGACGATAGCCATCGCCGTAACGGTCCCGAACTGGCCCAGGATCGGGGTGATCGCAATCACCAGAACACCGATTCCGGACGCAGTCGTCGCCAGGCTTCCGGTCAACGCGCCGCCAGTCCCGAGGACGGTCTCCGACAGGGCCTGCTCCAGGTTGGACCCGTCATACTCGTCCACGAACCGGTGGGTCATGTGTGCGGAATAGTCGACCCCGAGTCCGATAGCGATCGCGAGTACGGTGGCCGTCAGTGCGTTGAACGGGATGCTGAAGTACCGCATCGACCCGATGATCAACGCGAGGGTGAGCAGTATCGGTACGAGATTGACGATCCCGAGCGTCCCACTCCCCTCCAGTAGCCGATACATCACGACGAGGAATATCCCGGTGAGGACCAGCGCAGTCAGGAGACTCTTGATGGCGGATTTGAAAATCGTATCAGAAATCGCCTGGAAGACGACGATCTGGCCGGTCGCAACGGCGTCGAGTCGGTACTCCTCGGCCAGTTCCCTACCGTCCGCGACGATTTCACGCTGTGTTGCGGAACTCTCGACGTCGTAGACGACTTTCGCGTGACGATAATTCTCCGTCAGGTACTGCCTGGCCCGGTCCCCGTATCGGGATGCGAGAAGCGTATCGTAAATCCTCCCGAGGTTGTCATCGGGGATGCCGTTGTCGTTCTCGTCGTTTCGCTCGAGGAGTGTCTGGAATTCTTCATTCGCTTCCGCGTACTCGTCGATAACGTCGATGATGCTCGAGGACTGGGCACGCCACCCATTTCGCAAAATTGAATCCGGTGGATTCCGGCCCGCCCGGGCGATGGATTCGAGTGCGTAATCCGCGCGGAGTGGCCCCGTTACGTAAATCGTCAGTGAGTCCCTGTTCGAGACGTCGAAGTGCTCCTCGAGGTAGTTCAGATTCTGCGTCACCGTGTATTCGGTCGGCTTGAACGGTTCCGGTAACCGTTCGAGATAGTGAGGGACGTGCTCCGGTGGGAGGAAATCCTCCTCGGAGAACGTCGTATCGATCCCGGCACCGTACGTACCAGCGACCACGCCAACGATCAGCATCGCGACGAGGAAGACCCTCGGCCCCTTCCTGGCGATTACAACCCCGATCTGCAACGTTTCCCCGATGGCAGTCCCCTCGCGTCCGATCGGGTTGGTCCCGAACGTGGGAACGTCGTACCGGTCTCGCCATTTATCGACCTCCAGTTTCACCGCCGGGAGGAAAATGCCGAAGATGAGAAACGTGAAAACGATCCCGATGGCGGCCACGACGCCGAAATCTCGGAGCGGTGGTAAGGAACTCGTGACGTTCGCCCCGAACCCGATGACCGTCGTTCCCGTGACGATAAAGAAGGCGACGAGGAGTTGATTCGTCATCGTCTGCATCGATTCCGATACCGCATTCCCGTCGATACGCTCCTCCCGGTACCGGTTGACCGAATGAATTCCGAAGTCGATGCCCACCGCGAGGAGGAGCGGCGGGACGGCGGTGAGCATCTGTGTAAAGGGGATTCCCGCGATTCCCATGAACCCGAACGTCCAGACGATTGCCATAATCAGAGAAATTACGGCGATCAAGAGGTCGAACGGGTCCCGATAGGCGTAGACGAGAAACAGCAGAATGAGGACGACCGCTGCCGGCACGACCAGGAGCAGTGAATCGAAAATGACGTTGCTGAACTCCGAGGAGATGATGCCGGTCCCGAATACCCGGATGTCCCCCGGATAACTCGACAGCATGTGGCGCATCTGGAGTTGTATCGGGGTGAGCGGACTGTTCCCGCCCGTGCCAGCCCCCGACGCCAATCCACTCGGAATGCGGTGGGTGACGATCGCGATCGTAGCGGTGGCAGCGGCCGATTCCCGATTGAAATCCGTACTCACGATGCCCGTGAACCCTGGCCCCGACGCAGCGCGGTGGACGGCCTCGTCGATTTCGCTCGGGGTCGCTCGTTCGACCGCCCGAATCTGGTCTTCGATCGTCGTGGCGTTCGGGTTCAACTGTCTCGCGACCAGTTGGGCAGCACTTCTCGAATTTTTTACACGGAGCGAGGTCCGTTCCTGGATCCGGTCCTGGAACCGCAACATCCGGAGCAGTGATTGCTTCGAGAGGACGTTCGCCCCCACCTGGATCAACTGGGTGGATCCCGTATCGGCCCCGAACCGTGGTCCGAATTTCTGGTTTACGTGAGTGAACGCCTCTTCCGCGGGGGTCCCTTCGGAGAACTGTGAGGTTCCCGTCTCTGTCGAGATATTGCCCAGTCCAATGCTCATCACAAGCGTTATTACCAGAAACACTCCGATGACCCGTCTCGGATTCGTCGCGATCCGGTCGCCGACGTCCTCCACGAGGGCCTCGAACGACTTCATCGGCTGGACCTCCCGTTGTGTTGCCGTTTCGAAAGCCGGTCGGTCACGTTCCACCTCCAGTCCTGTCGCTCGATGGACGTTCTCTTTTCGGATCCAGACCGGATAGATTGCGTCATCGTGAAACGATCCGGCCGGTACCGCGTTCCCGTAACCGGTCGCTGTCCGTATGCCTGGCAGACGCTGTTCGTCGCCTGGATGGAGGCATCGACGTCACAGTGGACCATCATCTGGGAATTCAGTTGCCCGTGAATCGGAGCGGATACGAATGATTCCGTCCGTGATCGTATTTAAAATGTGGGAATCGGATCCACCACCGGCCCAAAAATCCCCGGAGTCACCGGAGTTTTCAACAGGTCTCTCGTTTGCTGTCACGATGCGTCAGCGTCGGAACACAGGAGCGTCGACACCGTGGAGAGGAAACCGTACACGAGGAACACGACTCTCTCCGGGAACGCGATGACCGGGCGACGATTCGATCCAGAGGCAGCAGAGAAACTCGAGTCGACTGATCGATTTCGCTACCTCTCGCGAGACGAACTTATCTCGGCCCTCGACGTCGAGGCCGACGCGTCAGTCCTCGACCTCGGGAGCGGGACTGGCTTCTACACCAGGGAGGTGGCTGCGTTCGTCGGGTCGATTCACGCCATCGATCTTCAACCGGAAATGCACGAGGCATTTGGGACCTACGGTATCCCGGATAACGTCTGTGTCGTGTCCGCTATGGCATCCAGCCTCCCCTTTCGGGAGACGTCGATGGACGGAGCGTATAGTACGATGACCTATCACGAATACGAGGAGGGGGCGATGCGGGCTGTTTACCGGGTGCTCACGTCGGGCGGTACCCTCGTCGTGGTCGATTGGTCAAAACGGGGGGAGGAGGAACGGGGGCCACCCCTATCGGCACGATTTCTGCCGGAGGATGCGGCCGAATCCATCCGGACTGCCGGGTTCGATATCGAACGGGTCGATTCCCGCCCGGAAACCTTCCTTATCGTGGCGACGAAGCCCTGAGTATCGGTATTCCACGAAACCTTCCAACGGATTTTAATAGGATGAGTAACATATTAGTATTATAGTATGATGGACGACCTCACTGGATTTCAGCGTGATCTTCTGATCGTGATCGCGGGCCTCGACGAACCGAACGGGCTCGAGATCAAAGACGAAATCGAGGAATACTACGAGTCGACCATCAATCACGGCCGACTCTATCCGAATCTCGACGCGCTCGTCGAAGGGGGACTCGTCGAAAAACGCCAGCAGGACGAGCGGACAAACGCGTACCGGCTGAGTGATGACGGCTGGGAGACTCTGGAGTCGAGACGTGAGTGGGAACACAAATACGTCGAGGGGATGGAAGCCGATTCGCCCTCTGCGTGAGATCACGTCCGGGATCGCTATTCTTCGTCGAAACGGACCGTTTCGGCCGGTTCGCCCGCCGCATCGAGGACCTCGTCAGTCAGGTAAATCGGTGCGTCTACCCGGAGGGCAATGGCGATTGCGTCACTCGGTCGGAGGTCGAAGGTGACTTCACGCCGTTCCCCATTCACGTACTGTTCCGCGTCGAGTTTGGCCATGAACGTCCCCTCTCTGAGTTCGTCGACGCGGACCCGGTCGATCGCGCCGCCGAATTCCGTGACCATGTCCACGAAGAGGTCGTGAGTGAGCGGCCGCTCGAATTGCTCGCCCTCCAGGGCGAACTGGATCGACTGGGCCTGATCGCGTGTGACGAAGACCGAAACGACTTCGTCCCGTGCGTCGAGGATCACGACCGGGACTCGACGTTCCTCCTGTGTCACGGCCACGCCCTCCACGGTGGCCTGGTGCTCCATACGTGCTAGTGGGTGGAGCACCACTAAAAAGGCTCCGTGGCGACAGGCGGCAGACGGTCTTCGGCCCCGTCGTCCACCGCTCACTCACTCGGAGTATTGCTCGAGGAGGGCGTCGGTCGCTCGCTCGACGGCGTCGTCGCTCGATTCGTCCGGTTCCCAGCCGAGACCGGCCAGTTTCTCTATCGAGAGTCGCATTCTGGGGACGTCCCCCGGCCACCCCCGGTCCCCCCCGGTGTATTCGAACGCGGGATCGAGGCCCATCTTCTCGCTTACGATCTCGGCGATCCGATCGACCGACGTGGTCGTCCGGGTTCCCAGGTTGTAAACGTTGAACGGCTTCGTCGCGTTCTCGACCACGTGGCCCATGGCATCCACGCACCCCTCGACGTGCATGTAGGATTTCTCCTGGCGGCCGTCCCCGAGGATCTCGAGTGTCTCCGGTGAATCGGCGAGTTTCTGGATGAAATCGACGATGACCGCACCCGGCTTGAGGCGAGGCCCGACGATGTTCGCAAAGCGAAACACCCAGGCTCGCATGTCGGCAGTATGGACGAACGTCGAGATGAGTCCTTCTTCTGCGGTCTTGCTCGTTCCGTACATGCTGATCGGTTGCTGGGGGTAGTCCTCCGGCGTCGGGCGGGGCGCTTCGCCGTAGACAGTGGAGGATGACGTATAGGCAATCGAGTCGACGTCGACCTCGTCCATTCGCTCGAGGACGTTGAGCGTCATCGCAGTGTTGTCCTCGAACTGGTCTCTCGGTGCCGGGGCGTTCACGTCTTTTTCAGCAGCGAAGTGAAAGACGATGTCGGTCTCTTCCCCGATCGCCGACTCTGCCACCGACGGATCGGTCAGGTCCCCTTCCACGAGTGTCGCGTCCTCGGGAACCCACTCCCGTTCGCCGTTCGAGAAGTCGTCCACGACGGTGACTGTTGCGCCCCGATCGAGTGCGTATTCCGCGAGGTGTGATCCGACGAAACCCGCCCCGCCGGTGACAACGGCGTCGGATCCGGTGAGGTTCATATCCGGACCTTCCGGGCCGACTGCAAGTGTTTTCCGATTGCCCGTGACGATCCACGGAAATAGCGGTGTCTTCCCCACGTGGGACTCGAATGGGATGTCGATCGGGGAACGGTCGAGAATATAGAGACACTGTTGTGATTGGAACGGTCCGCTCCAGGCAACACATCGGCTTATTCGTGACCGGGGTCCGACCACACAACATATTAAACGGGGGCACATCAGGATGTGTACAGGATGAGTTCGATCAAACGATTGGTCCTCGATCTCCTCAAGCCCCACGAGATCGAGACCGTCGAGTTCGTCAGATCTCTGTCGGAGGTCAGGGGGGTAGAGGGGGTCAACGCGTCCCTCCTCGAAACCGACAACCAGGTTCAGAACCTGAAACTCACTATCGAGGGGAAGAACGTCGACTACGAGGCCGTAACGGAGACGATCACTAACCTCGGGGGAACAATCCACTCGGTCGACGAGATCGCAAGTGGGGAGCGTCTCGTCGAAGCGGTCACCACACCCCAGGACTGATTTCGTACTCGTGTCTTCGAGAATCGAGACGTACCAAGAACTCCTCCGCGACGAGCAGGTCCGGTCGATATCCCGCCGCTACTTCATCTCGAACGGGTTCGACGGGACGCTTACCTGCATCGGGATCATCGTCGGGTCGTTCCTCGGCGGGAGCCAGACGGGAATGGAAATCGTCAGGATCGTCGGCGGCGGAACGGTCGGACTCGCGGCCTCGGGCGTCTGGAGCGTCTGGGAAATCGAACGCGCCGAGAAGCGGACCGAACTGAAGCGCGTCGAAGACAAGATGCTCACCGACCTCGAGGGGACGGAGTTACAAAAGCGGCGAAGTACCGCACGAAAGATCAACGCACTGATGAGCGGGCTCGGTCCCACTATCGGGATGTTGGTCCCGGTGACACCGTACTTCCTGGTCGGGGTCCTTTTCGACCTCTTCTGGGCGACTGTCCTGGGTGTCGCCATCGGGATGGGAATCCTGTTTACCTTCGGGGCCTACATGGGCGGCATCTCCGACCAGGACTGGATCAAGGCCGGATTGCGGACCGCCCTCGTCGGACTGGTCGTTGGCGTGATCAATATTATTCTCCCCGGGTGAGACTTCGATATTTTGCGCATTTTGCACGAATATTTTGTCAGTATATATACGTCATCCCCTCGTCATTTGCGTAATACGTTATCGCCTCGTAATTTGCGTAAATACAATGGCAATTCCGGATCCAACGTTTCGCAGATGCAGAACAATCCGTGTTCAATGGATCCCCTTTTAGGGCGGCCAGTTTCTCTCGACCTCGGACCGTATGGGTATGGATCAGATACGTCCTCGCTCATTCGAGCCGTAACGTATTCCGAGTGTGGCACCAACCGTCACGTATGCAAGACGAACCGCCGGTCGTCGTCCTTCGATGGGGACATCGACCGGGTCGCGACGACCGGATGACGACTCACGTCGGGTTGACAGCGCGGGCACTGGGGGCAGACCGGGTCGTCTTTCCCGGGAACGCCTCCGACGCCGTCGAGACAACCCGTGATATTACGAATCGGTTCGGGGGTCCATTCGACGTCGTGACCACCGATTCTCCGGGGGGATTTCTGCGGGACTTCGCCGGCACCGTCGTACACCTCACGATGTACGGCGAGCGCATCCAGGGTGTCATCGACACGGTACGGGAGGCACATCGACAGGAACCGACGTTGGTCGTCGTGGGATCCGAGAAAGTGCCCTTCGACGTCTACGAGGAGGCTAACTGGAACGTCGCGGTGACGAATCAGCCCCACTCGGAAGTCGCCAGTCTGGGTGTGTTCCTCGATCGGTTATTCGACGGGAGGGAACTCGACCGATCCTGGGAGAACGCAACCCATCGGGTGATTCCACACAAACGTGGAAAGCGGGTCGAGCGAACCGAGTCCCAGGACGCCAGATAGCGCCTTCGAGTCGCTGGCGTCAGCGACCTCGAGTCGCTTAAGTCAGCACCATCGGGTCGCTGAAGTTCGCTCCCTGGGGTCGCCGGAGTCCGCGCCCTCAAATGGCGAGGATTTACATTCTCACGTCGCCGGAGTTCTGCTGCCCGAAATCCGTCCACAACACGGAGTGGACGTCGATACCAGCACGGGGGTATATCCAG
>JBDGTL010000012.1:0-15753 GCA_042216905.1 Halodesulfurarchaeum sp. | reverse complement strand
GGCACCGACCGCAGCGTGGAGTCCAAATTATCGAGGAACCGGGCTTCACGATGTAAAGAACCGGTCCGGCTCCAACCGCGACAGTCGCATCGCGTTGGCCGTCACCCCGAGGCTCATCCCCATGTCGCCGACGACGATTGCCAGCGCGAGGCTTACCAGACCCAGTGGGATCCCGAGGGCAAGCAGTGCTTTCACGCCGAGGCTCGCCCAGACGTCCTGCCGGATTACGCCGTTCGCCGTCTGCGACAGCGCGTAGAGGTAGGGAAGCGTGCCGATGTCGTCGCCCATCAGCGCGATGTCGGCGGTTTCGAGCGCCGTGTCTGTCCCGGCGGCACCCATCGCGATGCCGACCTCAGCGGTCGCCAGTGCTGGCGCATCGTTGATCCCATCACCGACCATCGCCACGTCACCGTACGAAAGCTGCAACGCCTCCACGGCGTCGACCTTCTCGTCGGGCAGTAACTCGGCGCGGTACTCGTCCACGCCGACGCGTTCGGCAATAGCGCGGGCCGTTCCCTCGTTGTCGCCGGTCAGCATAACGACGTGTTCGACGCCGAGGTCGTGAAGCCGCGACACCGCTCGTGTCGCAGCCGGGCGCACCTCGTCGGCGATAGCGATGATGCCGATACATTCGGTTTCTGTACCGACGAGAACGACCGTCTTGCCTTCGTCCTCGAGCCGCGAAATCGTCCCGTTTTCGATGTCCGCACAGTCCTCGCGCTGGCACTGCTCCTCTGCCACCTCGGCGACTGCACCGCCATCTTCCCGGAGGTGGGTGTGTGAGAGGTCGAATCCACGCGCCTCGAAGAGGGCAGGCTTGCCGGCGTAGTACGTCACGCCGTCGATCTCCCCGCGGATTCCCTTCCCCGTGATACTCTCGAAGGACTCGATGCTCGGAACGTCACCGACGTCATCGGTCCGGGCGAGAATCGCCTCTGCGATGGGGTGTTCGCTCCGGCGTTCGAGCGCAGCCGCGTGCCGGAGTACCGCAGTTTCGCTTACATCGCCGAGTGAAACGACGTCAGTGACGGCGAGTTCGCCTTTGGTGAGTGTGCCCGTCTTGTCGACGGCGATGGCATCGAGGTCGCCCATCGCTTCGAGGTGGTTGCCACCCTTGATGAGGACGCCATTCTTGGCTGCACTGGTGATCCCGGAGACGACTGAAACGGGCGTGGAGATGACGAACGCGCACGGGCAGGCGATCACCAGCAGGGTGAGTCCACGAATGAACCACGTCTGCCAACTCCCATTTATAGTGTGCGAGACCCCTTCGAGAGTAATGGTGACGCCCCCGGTAATGAGCAGCGGCGGAAGCGCTGCTGTGAGGATCGCCAGAACGACGATGGTCGGTGTGTAGTACCCGGAGAACCGGTCGACGAATTGCTCTTTCTCGGTCTTCTTCTCCTGTGCGCCCTGAACCATCTGGATGATCTGGGAGAGCGTCGACTCCGACGCAGGCGTGTCGGCCTCGAACTCGAGGTAGCCATCCTCGTTGATGCTGCCGGCGTAGACTTCGTCACCGACGCTCTTGTCGACAGGCACGCTTTCGCCCGTGATGGGGGATTCATCCACCGCACTTCCGCCGTCGACGACCGTGCCGTCGAGTGGAATTTTGTCGCCAGGGCGGACGAGAACTGTTTCACCGACCTCGACCTCGTCGGCGGGGACGGTCACCTCGTCCCCGTCGCGGCGCACGGTGGCCTCATCGGGTGACAACTCCATCAGTTCTCGAAGGGAGTCCCGAGCCCTGTCCATCGCGTAGTCCTCGAGTAATAAAGCGATGCTGAACAGGACTGCCAGCGTCGCGGCCTCGACGAAGTAACCGATGCCTGTCGCAGCGATGATGGCCGTCCCCATCAGCAGATCGATGTCGAGGCTCAGATTCTTCGCCGAGTAGTACCCACCCCGAACGACTGGAGCGCCGCTGGTGACGATCGCAACGAGGAAGAGTATATCCGCCACCTGAAGCGGGTAGTTGAGAATGCGTAAAACGGCGACGTTCTGGGTGGTGAGGAGGAAATCGAATAGCAGACCGAGGGCGAGGAACGCCGCTCCAATCCACGTCTTTGTCGCTCGCGGGTTCGTCCAGATTTCCGACGGAGGCGCAATCTCCATCTCGCCGACTGCGTTCTCTTCGGTGTCGTTTCCGCCGTTTTCGACCTCGTAGCCCGCGTTCTCGATTGCATCCACCACGTCGCCATTGCTGGTTCGGTCGGGGTCGTACGTGACGGTGGCTGTGCCGGTCGTCGGTTGAAGCCTGGCGTCGACGATGCCGTCGACGCGTTGGAGGCTCTTGTCTACTTTCTTGGCGCAAGACGGACAGTCCATTTCGGGAACGGCAACACGAGCGGTCAGCTCCTGTCGCTGATCGCCATCGCCCGCTGGAGCCCCTGCATCCGGACGCTTTGTCATCAACTCACAGTAGGCGCGGGAGCACGATACGCCTTAGTTGGAATATTCCAAATAAAACGTCAACCGGATGCAGGCGGCTCTTCTGGCACGCCCACGCCGGCGACGTGCTGCTTGGCCAGGTGTTCTTTGGCCAGGTGTTCTTCGGCTCGCCGGAGGCGGTAGGTGAGCGTCGACCGCGGCACGTCGAGATGCGCTGCGAGTTCGCCGAGGTCGGCTTCGCGCGGGGATTCGTAGTACCCGTGTTCGAGGGCCGCCCGGAGTGCGGCTTCCTGCTCTGCTTGCAGGTCGCGTGCATCGTTCTCGCGTCCCCCTGTCGACGTGTCAGCGGTGCGGAGCATCTCCATTCGAGCGCACTCCGCGACGGCCGCCTCGAGGTCGTCGAAAAAACCCGCCACGTCTCCCTCGCCGGAATGGATAATACGCCACGTGAAGTGGCGGCTCTCGTTACGCGTCTCGAACAGCACGCCGTCGCCGAGGTGGTCGTGGGCGATATGGGGAACTGACGCACACACAGGGGTGGGCTCCCAGTCGGAGTAGAGGACGAGCGTGTCATCGGTGCGGTCGAGGACGCGGGTCGTCTGCGTGGCGCCACAGTCCTCGGTCACGAGACAGTCAGCGTAGTAGTCGCTATTGAGAAACGCGTCCTCGATAGCGTCGAGCGCGGCCGGGGTTCCGGTGGCGTGGTCGACCCGCCAGAGTCGGTCGGCGGTGGCGTGAAGCGAGAGCGAGCGGACGTGGGCGTCGGGGTGATCGGCGAGGGTGTCCGCCACCCTGTTGCACCCCCGCTCGTACTCGAGGGCGAAGACGAGTTCGCGCATATACTGTACTAGGTGGGAGCGTATCATAACGTCATGGTAGTCGGTGACTGGCTCGGAGACGTGATTCCGACTGTTTCCCCGCTCTGGTGTCTCTCCGTGCGATATTCGGCACCCGGATATCCAGTCACCCAGTTGCGGATACTACACGCCTGTCGAACGGGGGCGCGAATGTGGACGTCAAATTCGACAGCCCGCCGGTATTCCCCCGCCCTGTCGACATCTATATTCGATCGGGGCCGTCAAATGAATCCGAACGCTCGCTGCCATCGTCCCTGGTATCGCCGCCCTCATTCATCCGGGAGGTCTTTCGTGGCCCGGCGCGAGACGGTATCCACGATCCACCGGTCGAGCCACCCGTCCGTCATTTGCTCTGCGAGTTCGAGACGGTCCCAGTATTCCCAGTCCTCGATCATCTTTCCGTCTGTGATATGCGTGACCGTCGCCCCATGCCACTCGACATCCCTGCCATTCTCTCTACTGGTCGCACGTCCGGTCCAGCGACTGAGGACTCGATCGTCCTCGAGGATGTACTCGTGGACCGTCACCGTGAGTCCCTCGAATATCTCGTGGAGCGCGACGATGAATCGCCTGAACCCGTCCGGACCGGTACACTCGTATCCTCCCGGTCCACGATCCATGTAGTCTTCAGCGACCAGTTCATCGATGGCGTCCAGGTCACCCCCGTTGACGACGTCTTCCCACACCCGTTTGACGACTGCTCGACTGTCGTTCAGTTCCTCAGTTGGTTTCACGTTGGTTGGCATTAGTTCCCCTCACGTCTCTGTACGTGGGCCGATGAGATAGCATCGACTGCTGGCAGTAGGGACTCGAGAACGGGTGTACCCGTGGGCCGAGAAGGGACAGCTCCCGGTTACGTTCGATTGAACAGGAGTTGTACGACCGCCGGGTGTCCGTGGTGCAACTACCACAGCAATATGGCCCATTCAGGTGAGACCTGTGGTCGCATTCTGAGGGATCAGGGACGGGTGACGAAGACCGAACTATTTTCCGGCAGGCGGACTCGTGAGGAAACGTGGTGGACCGTCTGATCCTCGTCGGATTAGTCGTCGCTGTTTTTGTCGGGTACAATATCGGCGGGTCATCGACTGGCGTTGCCTTCGGTCCGGCGGTCGGCAGCCGGATCGTCAGGAAGGTCACTGCCGGAGCGCTGTTCACGATATTCGCGTTCCTCGGGGCCTGGACGATCGGTCGGAACGTCATCACGACGATGAGCAGCGAAATCGTCGAAGCGGCGGCCTTCACCCCCGTGGCGAGCGTCGGTGTGCTCTTTTTCACCGGGCTCGCCCTGCTCATCTCGAATATCTATGGTGTCCCGGCCTCGACCTCGATGACAGCCGTCGGGGCGATCGTGGGACTCGGACTGGCAACGGGGACACTCAATGCTTCCCTGATGTTTACGATCCTGTCGGCGTGGATCGTCGCCCCACTGATCGCCGTCTTTTCGGGCGCGCTCATCGGCCGGTACCTCTACCCATATCTCGACGCCAAACTCGCGTTCGGGCGACTCAGAGACCCGTTGATCGCTATCGATACGAAGGAGTCGATCCCGTGGCTATCGATCAACGAAAACGTGGCGTCGCGAGACATCGTGGGCTCGGTACTCGTTGTCGTAATTGCCTGTTACATGGGGTTCAGCGCCGGGGCATCGAACGCCGCGAACGCGGTCGCCCCGCTCGTCGGCAATGGTGCCATCGATGCCAGCCCGGCGATTCTCCTCGCCGTTTCAGCGATCGGCCTCGGCGGGTTCACGATCGCGCGGCGGACGCTTGCGACCGTTGGCGATGACGTCACTGACCTGCCGATTCTGGCTGCGCTCATCGTCTCGACTGTGGGAGCAACGATCATCACGGTCCTGTCGTGGCTCGGGATCCCGGCTAGTCTCGCGGTGAGTACGACTAGTTGTATTATCGGGCTCGGGTGGGGCCGAGCGAGTCGTGCCCGGACGCTTGCAGAAATTGCCACACCGTCACCTGCTGACGAGCCCGGCCCAGCGGTCACGACCGGCGCACTCAGAGCACCGCCTGCCGAGGGTGGTGACGATGTCGCTTCGAGTCCGACGGTCGGGGAACTCGCCGAGGGCGAGACACCGGATCCAGACATTCAACAGGTGTCAGCGATTAGTGTGCCACGTGTCGGTGAGGAAGATCCCGAAGAATTGTCCGCCGAAAGTCTGTTCGACCCCGCGACGACGGCCCGTATCGTGGCATTCTGGCTTATCACTCCGACGATATCGGTCCTGGGGGCGTACGCTCTGTTTTCACTGTTCGCGTGAGAGAACGGACACCGAAATCGTTGCCCCAGCACATAGTTCTGTCTGGCCGTCGAAGCGAAGCCTTACCGAACGACTGTAACGGGAACAGGGGACTGTCGAAACACGTTCTGTGCGACGTTCCCGACGAATAGTCGGTCGGTCACCGAACCGCCATGGCTTCCCATCACGATTACGTCGAAGTCGTCGGCTCGATTCAGAATTTGCCGGGTCGGCTGTCCCAGTCGAACGTCCGTGGTGATCTCGACGTCGTACTCCGCTGCGAGTTCCCGGGCCTGATCGAATACCTCCTTCGCACGGTCCTCGGCTGCCTCTTCAACGTCGTCCTCGAGGGCGAGTCCCATCGCCTTACCCATCATGGGTGAGGGCTCACCCACGACGTGCAAGACGGTGATATCTGCATCGGGGTGGTTCTCGAGGACGTACTCGAGGGCTCGCTGGGCCATCTCCGAGTCGTCCATTGGAACGAGAATTCGTGAGACCACGGTATAACTACGGACGTGGAATGAATAAAACGGGGGGTCGGTCATTCGGATCATGGGAAATGTACACAGACAGATGGTGATATTCATCGGGTGCGTAATTCAGGGCAGCAATGCATCAATCTGGTACGTGTCGACGCCAGAGACGGAGCGTGTTCTATACCTGGGCTCCAAGCGTACTACCTGGAAGTGACCGGGCCTGGGATGTCTACTGAATCATCGCGAAGGGCAAGATACCGAAACGCGAGGCTCGCGATGAACACCGAGAGCGTCGAGAGCACGAGAAAGGCATTGTACAGCATCGGCGAGATGATACCCCGTCCGAGACCGATCTCGGCGGCTGCGACGCTGATGGCGAGGCGACCTGGCATCGCGGCCGCGAGCAAAAACGTCGTCTGGCGGGGAGTCCCGGTCAGCCACCCGCCGAGGATTGATCCAACCACCTTCGCACCGATTCCGAGTCCAACCACGGCGAGTACCAACCAGAAATCAGCCGGGCCGATCCCCCGGATCTGGAATTGCATTCCGACAAAAAAGAAAAACACGGGGGCCGTGAGATCCACCACCGGTTTCATTGCCCGTTCGACTCTGTAGCTCTCGTGGGTGATCTCCGCGATGAGCAACCCGGCGAAGAACCCTCCGAGAATTGCGTGGATTCCCACGGTCTCCATTACAAATGCGAGAAAGATAGCGAGAAATATCGCGAACTTCGTGGGATTCGTGGTAATGGTCTCGGGAACAATCCGGGCGAGGTGCTCTGCCAGAAAGACCGGAACGATAATGAAGAAAATCAGGATCACACCCGTGACAATGGCGCTTCCGAGAATCGGATCCGAGGCGGTCAACGTGATCGCGTAGGCTAAGACCACGATACTCAAGATGTCGTTCAACACAGCCACCGAGAGGATGAGTTGGCCCCGGTCGGTCTTGATGTAGCCGAAATCTTCGAGTAACGGATAGTAGTGAGCCGAGAAAAGACGAGATATGTTCCGTTCGGTAACGCTTCGATTCAGCCGGCCGGACTGGAAGGGAATGAAGAGGGATAACCCCGAGATAATCCACAGGCTGGAGAACTGTATCAATGAATCTTCCACAGGCTGGGAAACTGTATCAATCAATCTGGATACGTACTCGCATGAAAAGCGAAGCGGGCCGATAGCGTGGTGACGATTGCCACTTTTGCAAACGGGTCGATATATCGGACAGAATTCAGGGTTCATCCTCCAATACACCGGTCGACATCCGAGCCGAGCCCTCCGATTCGTCTTCCTCGTCTATAGCCACAAACACCTGCGTGTCTCGAAAGCAGTTTCCTCAAATTCATGCCCGGCATTTGATACACAACGGGTGACCATTGATGGGACGAACGGACTCCGTTGTGGTGACTGCTGCCCCCGTGTGTCCCCAGCGTGATTCGACGATATCTGAAGCCCTAGACGACTCGTGTGTCCGTTCAAACACCCTGTATTTGTATTCAAACATATCATCTAAAAAATACTTTAGTGAATACGGTCGCTACGTAGAGATGCAATGAGCGAAACGACGCAACTCCGTGTGATGGACTTCGACTGTCCGTCGTGTGCAAGCACCGTCGAACGAGCACTTTCCAATCAGAAGGGTGTCGAGGACGTGGAGGTTCACTATACGACCGGTCGTGTCGAAATCGACTACGATGCGGACGTCGCCGACCCGGCCTCGTTCGAACAAACCATCGAAAACCAGGGCTACACGCCCCAGCCCGCCTAACGAGGCAAGTCATGGATACCCAATCAATCAAACAGTATTACCGCAAACACCGAAAGGCCGCCATCGCCGGGACGAGCGGTCTGTTGTACGGTGGCGGCTGGAGCCTCGGTTATTTCACCGGCTTCGATACCGCGAGTGCGGCGGTGTTGATCCTCGCCGCTATCGTCGGGGGCTACGACATCGCCACGACTGCCTATCACGAGGTGAAAAGCCGGACGCTCGGGATCAAGACGCTCGTAACCCTTGCGGCCCTCGGTGCGATCGCTATCGGGGCGTACTGGGAGGCTGCTGCCGTCGTCTTCCTGTTTAGCCTCGGCACCTACCTCGAGGGCCGGACGATGCGCAAGACGCGAAACGCCCTCGAGGAGTTGCTCGAGATGACGCCGGACACGGCGACGGTTCGCCGCGACGGCGAACAGACGGAAGTCCCCGCCCGCGAGGTCGAAGAGGGCGAGATCGTCATCGTCAAACCGGGCGAAAAAATCCCTGTCGACGGCGAGGTCGTCGAAGGAGAGAGTGCCGTCAACCAGGCACCAGTCACGGGCGAGAGTGCGCCAGTCCACAAAGCTGACGGCGACGAGGTCTACGCCGGCACGATCAACCAGGAAGGGGCACTCGACGTGCGGACGACTGGGTCCGGCACTGACACCACGCTCCAGCGGATCATCCAGCGCGTCGAGGAAGCCCAGGAGGCCCAGTCACCCACCGAGAGCCTCATCGACCGCTTTGCCAAATACTACACGCCAGGTGTTGTCGCGCTGTCGATCGGTGCCTACGCCCTCACCCAGAACGCGATCCTCTCGCTCACCCTCCTCGTGATCGGCTGTCCCGGTGCACTGGTCATCGGGCCGCCGGTCAGTATCGTGAGTGCAATCGGTAACGCCGCCCGGTCGGGTGTGCTCATGAAGGGCGGTGAGCACCTCGAACGGGCCGGAAAAATCGACCTGGTGGCCTTCGACAAGACGGGCACGCTGACGAAAGGGGAGACGGCAGTCGCCGACGTTTCCGGGTTCGACGCCGATGCCCGTTCGGTGCTGGAACTCGCGGCGATCGCCGAGAAGAAGAGCGAGCACCACCTCGGCGACGCCATTCTGGAGGCGGCGAAGGACCGCCCGGCAGCCGTCACCGACGGTGGCACGGCGGCCGTCCCAGCAGACACCGGAACGGCATCCTCAAAGACGGATTCGATTCCTGACCCGGAGGACTTCGACGTGGTCGCCGGCAAAGGCGTCATCGCCCACCACGATGGCCGCGAGATCGTGGTCGGCAACCGGGCGTTGCTCGCCGAGCGCGGAATCGACATCCCTGAGGAGGTTGCAGAATACGTCCGCAACCGCGAGGAGCGCGGCGAGACCGCCATCCACGTCGTCCGCGACGGCGTCGTCGTCGGCGCCATCGCACTCCGGGACGAACTGCGGGAGGCTTCGCCCGGGGTCCTCGCCCAGCTGCAAGACGCTGGTATCGAGACGGTGATGCTCACGGGCGACAACGAGCGGACCGCCCAGGCTGTGGCCGACGAAGTGGGTATCGACGACTACCGGGCAGAACTCCTGCCCGAGGACAAGCAGGCGGTCATCGAGGAGGAAAGCGAGGCGGGCCACGTCGTTGCGATGGTCGGCGACGGCATCAACGACGCCCCGTCGCTGGCGACGGCCGACGTGGGCATCGCCATGGGTGCTGCTGGAACGGACACCGCCATCGAGACCGCGGACATGGCGCTGATGGCCGACGATCTGGAGCGCATCCCGTACGCAGTAAAACTCAGCAAGGCAACGCGATGGAACATTTACGAAAACGTCGGGCTGGCCGTGCTGACGGTGTCGCTTTTATTGGCAGGCGTCCTGACGAGTTACGTCACGCTCGCACTGGGCATGCTCGTCCACGAGGCAAGCGTCCTGGCAGTCATCCTCAACGGGATGCGCCTGCTTCGGTACTAACGAATAGAACCACACCGAAAAACGAGAATCCACGACAAATGTCAGAGAACACGACTTCGACCGACACGACCGCTACCGAGGAGAACTGGGCCGTCGAATACGACGTCGAACCGATTCGGATCCGCGATCCGGTCGCAGAAGCACTTACGGTCCTCGAACCCGGCGAACCCTTCGTCGTCACGTACGAGGACGTGATCAAAGCGGCGGGCCACTCCTGCCCGACCGCCTCCGGTGCCTACCGGATCACACAGATAGCGCTCGATGCGCTCTACCCGGAGGAGTACCCGGTCAGAAGTGAGATCGAGGTGCGTGCCCCGGAACCACGGGATGATGCCACGTACGGGGTGATGGGACGGCTTATCTCCTACGTGACCGGCGCGGCCCAGGAAGACGGCTTCGGCGGGCTCAAAAGCGGTTACGGTGATCGAACGAACTTGCTGCGGTTCGACGCGTTCGAGTCTGAAAGCGCCGAACCGACGTTTCGATTCCGTCGGACGGACACGGACGAGACCGTCGAGGTGACCTACCAGGTCAGCGACGTCCCGGATGGCGGGCCGGCACTGAGAAATCTCGAAGAGATCATCGACGGGACGGCAAACGAGGAGGATCGGGAGTTCTTCGCGGAGGCCTGGCATGGCCGCGTCCGAACCGTCCTCTCGGATGATTCCCTGTTTACGGTGACGACCGTCGACCGCTAAGTTCGAAACGGATTAGAATCCCCGAATCGACGTGAGATTGCTCGGGTGCGAGGGTCCGACATTCAATTTTCATCAACGCTGAGGATTCGATTAGAATATATTTTCAATGTCGTCGACTCAGCCGACCCCAGACCCGAATACACCAAAACACAATGCATCAAAAACGATAGATTGCATAAAATGGTACAATTAGCCGTCTTATCTGTTAGTTGCTGGAATAACTGGCGCATCAGTACGTAATTGCGGTGTAATCGGTATTACGCAGGTGGTGAGGGCGTGGACCTGCATGTGGTCACCATCGAACGTCTTGTTAACCCCCCATTTTCCGCACCTGTCGATTCGTCATCTATGGATGCGGAGGCCATCTTCATGCGTGCCCATCTTCAGATCAATGGTGCCCTCCAACAGTATACCAAGTTCATCTCCTTGAACAGTATATCAAATCGATCGTCAACATGGTCCAGTAACTGGACGCTCGAGGTACCCTTCTCACATATCGGCGGTTTGGCGTTCCGTTGTTAGTGATTGCTCTCCCGACGGAACCACCGACTGAGGCGCGAGCCAAGGCCACGATTGCGTTTGGCCATGATAACGATTCCATCGGCCCGTTGCCCGACTTCCTCAGGAATCGCCCCAAAGAGGAGCTGCTGGAAGAGTCCCTCACGAGTTGCACCGAGGAGTGTGATATCGAACTCCGCGGATTTTTGCACGATCGAATCGGCGACAGAGTCCGCCTCGATGATCTCTGTTGTGACCTGAACGTCGTTTCCGATCGCCTCCTCGGTCCGTTCGATCTTCTCCATCGGTTCTTGGCGATCTGCGTCGGTCCCACCCGGTGGGATGGTGTGAGTGACGTGTATTTCTGCATCGTTCGTCCGGGCAATGGCCGCACCGACCTCGGCTGCATATTCCGCATGCGGGCCACCCGCAGTCGGTAACAACAATCGATCGACGTCGGACCCCGCCCCTTCACCGATCCGTTCGACCAATACATCGGACTTCGCACGGGTGATCACCTCATCGACATTACTTCCGAAGACGAAGTCCCCCCGTTGCGTTCGACCACGCCATCCCAGTAACACGGCATCACTGTCCCGCTGTTCTGCGGTATTCAAGATAGCTTTCGAAACGTCGTGCCCGATTCTGATCACCCCGTTCACGGGGACGCCTTCCTCGGTGCCGATTTCCATCGCGCGGTCGATGACGTCACGTCTCGAATCGACGAATTTGCGCCCCTCCGAGAGCGGCGTCTGCTGTGGGACAGTGACGACACTCATCACGAGTACCTCGCCATCCTCGTCTCGGGCGATATCACAGGCAGTCCGCATCAACTGGTCTACTGTAGCAGGATTGGCGATGGGAACGAGGATCTGATAGTCCGCATCAACCGCGGCTTCTTCTGCCACGACCGTTGGTGCCTCTTCTTCCATCTTTTCCACCTCCTTCTGTTTGGAGTACCCGTAGTAGATCAGGAGGCCAATCACCATCCAGATGACGGTCGTACCGAGGGCGATCAACCCGTGATTACTCGTCCCGATGCCCAACGCCTCGAGCCCGAGGGCCCGAATGAGGAATGGCGTCAGGATCAACTGGAGAACGATGCCGATGAGTGGTGGCCAGGGCATGTACGGAACCTCGTACGTCCGTGGCAAGTCGGGATGGGTCTGGCGCATCCGGATGAGCGTCCAGTTCACCTGGACGAATAGCAGGAGGAACATGATGTCGGCCGAAGCCGCAACCGCTTCGATCGGCAACAAGATCGCCATCCCTGAAATGAGGATGGCCGAGAGGAATATCGCCCAGTGCGGTGTTCGTTTCTCCTGATGGACGGTATCGAAGATCGCCGGTAGTGCCCGATCCCGCCCCATGGCGAAGGAGACCCGGGACGAGGAGTAAATAGTGGCATTCAGCGCACTCATGGTCGCAGTGAGGCCGGCGATGAGGAGCAATGGAACCCCGTAGGGGACGAACTGCCCGGCGGCACGAATGATCCCGAGTTCACCCATCTCGCCGAGCAATTGCCACGTGTATTGCGGCGTCACCCCAGAAATCGGTCGGGCGAGTTCGATCGCCCGTTGTGTGACGTCGATCCCGCCGATGGCCGAGAACGCGACGAGGATGTAGATGGGGACGACGATGCCGAGCGAGTAAAAGACCGCCTTGGGAATGTTCTTCCCGGGATCGACGACTTCTTCTCCCGACTGCACGATGATTTCGTATCCCTCGAATGCGATGTAGGTGAACCCCATCGCCCCGATGATGCCGATGACGCCGTTGGGCATGAATTCGGGATTCGAGAGGAACTTCTGGGGCCACGTGGGTGTGGATAGCGTGGCCAAAATTCCGAAAATCACGAACACGCCGAGGATCATGACCTTGATTCCAGTGACGATGACACCGGCTTTCCCGGTCTCTTCTGCGCCACGATAGTTGATATACGCAAACGCAGCGATCATCACCACAGCGAGTGCCTTATCGACCATTCCCGGGGTGATGAAACCCAGAAGCAGGAAGGTATGGTCGAGAGACGTCCCGTAGATAATGAACTCCAGCAGGAACGCGCCGAAGGTGACCGCGTAGAGGGAACACGCGACCGCGTGGGCGAACCAACTCATCCAGCCTGCATAGAATCCGTTCGGATCGACGAGGGCCTCTTTGACCCACAGGTATCCTCCGCCAGCTTCAGGGAATGCCGCCCCGAGTTCGGCATAGGACACAGCCGTGAACAACGCAACGAATCCGTTGAGGGCGAACGCGAGGATGAGCGCCGGCCCAGCTATTCCAGCAGCGAATCCGGTGAGGGCGAACACCCCGGCCCCGATCATGGCTCCGACACCGATGAACGTGATGTCGAAGAGACTCATGTCCCGGGAAAGTTCGGTTTCAACTCGTTCCTCTGGTGCTACTTCGTCACTAGGTGCTTCGGATCCCGACATGGTTTGATTGGGAGTTCTGAGAGCTAACTGGGGGGTACGTGGCGTGACAGTACCTTCCGAGACTCATTTCCATCGTGATCACACCCATCGATCAAGCCACGAGGACTCCACACCGGCACGGTGGGCCGTCAGGACTGTTCCCTTGGCCTTCGCACTCACCTCTGATGGGATTGTACCGCTGACGAACTGCTTGAGAAGCCCTTCACGCGGTGCTCCCATAACGGTACTGTCGTAATCGTCCGAGTAATCGACGATCTCCTGGGAGACGGATTCTGATTCAAGGAGCGTTCGAGTGACCGCTTCGAATCCTCTCGTCCGCTCCATGCCCTTCGAAAGGACACGCTCACCGATTCGGTTGTCAGGACTCGTTGTTACATCTTCGACGTGTATTAGTTCCACCATTGCATCGTTCTGCCTGGCCAGCGAGATGGCGATATCGATAGCCATTCCAGAATGTGGTCCCGCTGCTATCGGAACAAGTATCGATCGATAGATCCCAAATGTGAGGTTCGGGAGACAGTAATGACATCACACGTATCACCTACTCCCCGTTCCTCGAATTCGCCATTGAATATCGAACGAATTCCTGTCTCTGGTATTGACCCTTCGATTAGTGTCGTGATTCCAAATACATCAACCATATCTGCAATCATCGAATCTCGGTGATGGCCGACTCGAACTATCTCGCGGATGGTGGACACTCTATCGCCACAGGACGATTTCGCTTCCATTCCGACTTTTCCAACCAACCTATCGCCCTGGGATCTCGGTTGTTCTGCGTCCAACGGTGTCTGTTCCGGGACCTTTACTGAGGGCCCGAGGAACAATTCTGCACCGGCGTCGGCGACCAGATCACACACGATTTTCAAGACCTCTCGCGGTTCGTCACCATCAACAGTGAAGAGAAAGCGAAGAGGACCCTCTACCCTATCAGGGGTCTCCTGCACCCCCGATATCTTCTCCTCAAAGTCGGGATCCTCAGTCATCCGGTGTACCTCATCATCGGAATTATATGAATATTCGGTCTTCTTTTCTGGAACAGTATTATTTTCCACAATAATTTTCTATTCGTTTATTCCCGTGGTTGTGGCTTACACCGGCCATTGACTTGTTTTCAGCAACTTCTGTACGAAATGAGTGCGCAATTAATTGGTCCGTGAAGGAAGAACCGAGTAAACCACTAAAATAAAAATAGGCATTCGTTTTAGTACTATAAATATGAGCGTTGGATTCGATGATATCGACAAACGAATTCTCTATCGTCTCGCCGAAGAAGCACGTCATACCTCAGCACCGGACATCGCGTCCGAACTCGACGTCTCGGCTCCCACAATCAGAAATCGTATACGAAAACTCGAAGAGAGCGGTGTCATCAAAGGCTATCATGCCCATATCAATTACGAGAGGGTCGAGGGGCGACTCAAGACAGTCTTCACCTGTAGTACGACAGACACGGATCGAAGTCGGTTCGCCCAGCGGATATTGAATGTTCCTGGGGTCATTCACCTCCGAGAGGTAATGGCGGGTCGGGAAGACATCCAGGTCACGGCAATCGGAAGAGATACGGACGAAATCACGCGAATCGGCGAGGATATCGAGGCGATGGGCGTCGAGATCGAGGAACAGGACCTGGTCCATCGTGAGCATTGTCGGCCCTATTCCTGGTTCGGGCCCGAGGATGAACAATCGCCCTCACCAATCACGAGCGTGACGTCCCTCTCTGGAAGTGCCAACGTGGTCGAGATTGTGGTCGAGGATGAAGCGCCCATCGCAGGTAAATCGCTGGCTGAAGCAGGAGAGAGTGGTCTGCTCGAAGAAGGGATTCTCGTGATTTCGATCGAGCGGGGGAATCAAACCATCACGCCACAGGGTGATACAGATATCAAGGCAGGGGATAGATTGACCCTGTTAACCCGAAATGGGGTCTCAGAAACGACGGTAGACACGCTCACGGGTACAGAATCATGATCACCCAGACATCCACACGCAGTGGTATTGCTAGAGTCAACTGACTGAATCTCCAGTGCTGTACCCCGAATTGGACGGCGTCGTCCGTGTATCGGGTGTACGAATCACAAAACACCCTTTGGATCGTGACATCGCAAAACGACGCTTGGGATCGTGGCTGCCTCCGCATACACACGGAGGCTTGTACCGGTAGGAGGCCACAGGTGTGCACCTACCAACGCCGTTTCACCGATCGGTGGCTTCGAACGCCACTGATGGATACCAGCATCGGCCTCGGATTTCACAGTGCCTTGACCCAGCCGGGGGTACTGGCCATCCCGGCTTTGTTCTCCCAGCCATTCTCGTAGAGGTACTCCGGGAGCGTTGTGAACTCGACGTCGAATCGCTCTTCGAGCGCCGGGATGTCGGCACTGTAGCCGACCTCGTTGAACCACTCGCACATCACGGTGAACTCCTCGCCGAAGTC
>JBDGTL010000035.1:13747-15783 GCA_042216905.1 Halodesulfurarchaeum sp. | reverse complement strand
GACAAGCCCCACCCTCCACGAGCGAACCCGTCAGGGTGAGCGAAGTAGGGTGGGGTCGTTGACACCTGAGACGGTATTGTGAACCGACTGTGTATTCGGCTATTGGGGAATGAACGAAACGTTTACCGAATGTGATTCCAGAAATTTACTGAAATTCCGTCGGTGATTCCTGATTAGTGAGTAATTACTCAATAAATAAGCCCGGTACGCGCCCATGTCCTTTCGGGAATTGTTTCATGGTCAAGAAGACACACGTCATCGATCCCGCCGACAACGTCGGGATCGCTGTTATCGATCTCCCCGCGGGCGAAGAACTGTCGGTCGAGACCGACGGCGAGCACTCTGTGACGCTCACGGAGGACGTCGACTACGGGCACAAGTTCGCCCTGAGGACGATCCACCGGGGCGAGTCGATAATCAAGTACGGCGAGGAGATCGGCGAGGCGTCGACGGACATCGACCCCGGCGAACACGTCCACGTCCACAACGTGGAAAGTAGACGGGGTCGTGGTGACCTGTCCGAAATCGGGGCCCGGAACGAACCGGGTGCCGGGGAGGAGAAGGAACCGGACGGAGCGGCGAACGACGACGGAGGAGACGAACAATGACGATCAACGGGTACCGCCGGGACGACGGTTCGGTCGGCGTCAGGGACTACGTCGCGGTGCTTCCGACTGTCGGGTGCGTGAACGTCGCGGCGATGCGGATCGCCGAGCAGGTGGCGAGTGCGCGGCCGTTTCTCCACCATCAGGGCTGCTGTCAACTGTCTCCGGACCTCGAGACGGTGCGGACGGTCCTGACGGGCCTGGGCAGGAACCCGAACGTCAAGGCAGTGCTCCTCGTCAGCCTCGGGTGCGAATCGGTGTCGGCGGAAGAGATCCAGGCGGCGATCAGTCCGTACAAACCGGTCGAACTGGTCCGGTTACAGGAACTCGGCGGCCTCAGCGAGACGGTCTCCGAGGGGGTCTCGCTGGTCGAGTCGATGGCGTCGATCGAGGCAGAACGCGTCGAGGTCGATGTATCAGACCTGACGATCGGCGTCAAGTGCGGCGCCTCGGATACCACGTCTGGCCTGGCGGCGAATCCAGCGGTCGGACGGGCGATCGATACGTTCGTCGACGCGGGGGCAACCGCCATCTTTGGCGAGACGACGGAAGTAATGGGTGCCGAACACGTGCTCTCGAAGCGCGCGGTGACTGACTCGGTGGCCGAGGAGATCTACCAGAAGGTAACGGAGATGGAGGAGCGGGCCGATCGATTCGGCGTCGACATGCGCGGCGGACAGCCCACGGAGGGGAATATCAAAGGCGGCCTCACGACCATCGAGGACAAGTCCCTCGGGGCGATCCAGAAAAGCGGGTCCCGACCGATCGACGGCGTTCTCGAGTACGGCGAGTCGCCGACGAAATCCGGGCTGTACTTCATGGACTCCCCCGGCCGGGAGATGGAGTTCCTGACGGGTCCCACAGCGGCCGGCGCACAGATCATCCTCTTCCCGACGGGAATCGGCGCCCCACAGGGCTTCCCCCTCGTCCCCGTTATCAAGATCACGGGGAACACCAACACCGCGTCGCACCTCGAGGAGCACATCGACCTCGACGTCAGTCAGATCATCTCGGGAACGGAGAGTACGGACGAGGCCGGCGAGCGAGTCGTCGACTCCGTTCGACGCGTCGCCGACGGAGAACGGGTGAAGGCCGAGGTCGCTGGATACGACGACGCCGGGACGAATAGCGCGATTTACGTGTGTGGGCCGGTCATCTGACCCCATTGCCGTCCGACGGCGGGAAAATCCGCCCCGGATACGTCGTCTCCCCGGACGGGTAGAATACATTCTGGTTCCGGTTCGATCTTCCTGTTTTCGGAGGCACCCCCTCCCCCGCCCCGATATCGGATCACCAGTCCTGTCTCCACAGGACCGGCTGTGAAGTCGGCATATTCGGGAGGGGGCCCACGATCCGTTCTCTCAACCGTGATGGAGCGTCGGACGAGTGTCAATGCGTCTGACGAGTATCAACGCGTCGGACGAGTGTCAA
>JBDGTL010000035.1:0-13647 GCA_042216905.1 Halodesulfurarchaeum sp. | reverse complement strand
GACGAGTGTCAACTCATCATACAGTGTCAACGCGTCGTACGAGTGTCGCTGCAAACGGACCCACCGGTGCGAACCTTTAGTACCGGTGCCGGGACCACCTCACCTCGTGACCGAGACGGTTTCACTTTCGGACCTGGCTATCGCCGCCTACTGTCCCAGGAAACTCTACTATGCCCGGCAGGGACGTCGCCGTCCACCACCAGAATACGATCGTGCGCGGTCGCTCGCTGCACGCTATTCGGACGTCCTGGAAAACCCACAGGACCTCGAGGAACGCTCCCTCGGCACCGACCTGGCGACCGTCCGCAGGAACCTCGAGCGGACGAAATCGACCTGCGACGCGTGGTCCGCACTGGTCGATCCCGCGGAAACGGACGTGGTGCTCGAAGGGCGTGCGGTTCGTGGGCGGGTGGCGAAAGTCCTCGAGGAACCACTCTCCCCGACGCTCGTCTCTCCCGGAGAACCACCGGAAAACGGCGTCTGGCATCCCCAGGGGATCAGGGCCGTCGGCGCTGCCAAGGCCCTCGCGTGGGAGCGGGAGAACCGGGTCGACCGTGCGTTCGTCGAGTACGCCCGGTACGGGGTGATCCGGGAGGTATCCATCGGGACGAGACTGAAAGCGGCCTATCGACGAACACTCCGGACGGTCCAGGGCCTCTCGGGCCCGCCACCACGACTGGGCTCCGGGGCGAAGTGTGAGGCATGTGAATTCGCCGACCAGTGTGGCGTGAAAACCCGGTCGTTACGCTCGTTCCGTTAACCACCGGGAAACCGCCTCGGCCTGCCGACCCCGCCGGTGAATCGTCTCGCTCTCGACGTCGACCACCGTACTGGCGCCACCCGGCCTTTCGCCCCCGTCGAGGACGACCGCCGCAGCCGCTTCGATCGACGAATCGAGGTCGTCGACTGTTCGCACGGCCGGTCGGCCACTTCGGTTGGCGCTCGTCGCCGTCACGGGGGAGACCCGGTCGAGAAGCGCCCGGGCACCGTCGTGGTCCGGAACGCGCACGCCCACTCGTGATCGGCCGCCCGTCAGCCGATCCGGTACCGTCGCGCGTTTCTCGAGGACCACTGTCACGGGCCCGGGGAGGAATTCGTCCATAAAGGCACGCTCCAGGTCGGACGTGACGACGAAATCGAGAGCCTCCTCGACGGTCGGAACGGCGAACGCGATCGGATCGTCGGCAGGTCGCTCTTTGGCATCGAAGACACGCCCGATTGCGTCCGTACGGCGGGCGTCGGCCCCGAGGCCGTACACCGTTTCTGTGGGGTAGACGACGAGTTCGCCCCGCCGAATCGCGGCGGCGGCCCGCTCGAGGGCGGCGTCGTCGACAGGCCCGGACAGACTCATCGTTCGACGTGCAGGTCGGGATCGCTAAAAACACCGTGCTCGTCCGATTGGGCATCAAGGGCACTCGGACATCCCGATTACGTTCCGAGCCGTCACAACGCGACCGGGAACCGTCCTGTCCGTCGAACCGATACAGGCCGGGCCCCTCCAACCCGGAGGCGAGTCCCTACAGGTCTTCGAGCGCCGCTTCGAGGGCGTCGTAATCGGGGAATTCCGGCCAGGACTCGGCGACCCAGGCAAACAGGACGGTCCGGTCTCCGTCGACGACGAAGAGCGAGGGACGGGGTTCCTCGATCCCGGTCATTCCGTCAAGGCTGTGCTCGATGCCGTACTCCCGGGCTACCTCGTTTTTCGGATCGGAGAAGATCCCGCGGTAGTGCTCGATCCCCCGTTCCTCGATCACGGTCGAGTGCTCGTACGGCGTCGAGATCGAGAGCCCGGCGACCTGGATCGACTCGCCGATGTCCCGGTCCAGGAGTTCGTTGTAGATGTAGGTCGTCGGGAACGATCCGTCCATCGGGTGGAAGACGAGCAGCACCGGGCCATCCTCGAGGACGTCCTCGAGGGAAACGTCCTCCCAGAACTCGTGATTCACGAGGGGGCGGGTGAAGTTCGGTGCCGTTTCGCCCGTCTCGACGTGGTCTGTGGGACCGAGTTCGGTGACCTTGAGCCGCATCAGTCACCACCCCTGTCGCCGTATGTGTTGTGGAGGTACTTGACGATGTTCGCGCTCTCGGCCATCGTGACGCCAGTGTTCTCGTCCACGATGACCGGGACGGTCCGCGTCCCGGAAACGCGCTTGATCAGGTTCCGTTCCGAATGCATCGCCTCGATGAACCGGGAGTGGTATTCCAGATCCAGTCGGTCGAGAGTACTGACGACCCGTTCGCAGTACGGACACGCCTGCAACCGGTAGAGAGTGATCGGCGCGTCGACGTGTCCGGGCAGTTCCGGTACGCTCTCGCTCATGGTTCCGATAAGGGGTCGAACGGCTCATAACCCTGGCGACGTAGGCGAACTTGTTCCCTCTTTAGGCGACGCGTTCGAGACCGCGTCTTTAGGCGAGTCGTTCGAGACCATCGCGGGGTCCACGTTCAATCGGGGCGGCCGGCTTGTAAAGAGAGGTGAGACCGGTACCGACCACTCCGTGGAACTCCTCGTCGAGCGCGGCGAGAACACACGGATTCTCACGGCCCGTGTGTCGAAGGCACCCGTCACCGGGTATCGATCAGTTCGTCGTCGACGTCGGGGAGTCGTCGGTAGGTTCGTCCGCACCCTCGGGCACGTCGACGCCTTCTGCGGCTTCCACGTTTTCGACTGCCTTCTCGGTGTCGACGTGCCATCGATCGATGTCCTTCTCGAAGGAATAGAGGTGGTCCCGTACCGCCTCCCGTATGTCCTCGTCGTTGACGTCGACTTCGAAGACGAACTCCTCCTGGCTTCGCACGCGCTGGATGTTCGCGCTCACGAGCTCGTTGTCGAAGTAGTACGGGGCGACCTGGGTCATCACCGTCCGATAGACGGTGTCCTCGACCTTCCTGATTGCCTTTCGGCCCGCAGTGTCCGCAGCCCGGGCCACGTAGTCGAGTGAGTCCTGCCACTTCTCGACTGCTCCGTTGGCGTCGTTCTCTTCGATCGCCTCGTAGGATTTCGCGAGGTGTTCGCCCGCTGTCTGGAGGTCGTCGTCGGGAGTCTTCCCCGCTTCCTCGCCCTCACCTTCCGAGACGCTTGCCTGTTCTGCGGTCTTCTCGCTCACGTCGGTCTCGATCTGTTCGTGGGACTTCGGTCGCCACTCGACCCACTCCTCGAACGCCTCCGGATATTTCGTCTCAGCGCTCGCCTCCCGGAGGGCCACAGTGATCCGCTCGCCGTGTTCGACCACGTCACCCCAGGTTCCACGGCGTTTGAAACCCGAGATGCTTTCTTCCATTGACGGCGGGTTGCGCGTGGCCGTATAAACGTCTTTCCCGGTATTACGTCCCAGGGTAGCACTCGCCGGAGTACGACCTCGAACGGCCGACAATCGCATCCACAACCGGTTTCTGCCCCGGCGATGAATTCCCGCACATGGGCTATCACGTCATATCGCCGGACGACCTCGAACCGACACCCGACCGTCCCAGCACGCAGCGGGCGGTTAGCGACGAAGCCGATCTCGAGAATTTCGCCCTCAACGTCTACGAGGCCCAACCGGGCGAGCAGATCCCACTCGCGTACCACCTGCACACCACCCAGGAGGAGGCGATGTACGTTCTCGACGGGACGCTGACGATCGAAACCCCCGAGGGCGACCGGGTCCTCGGCCCCGACGAGGTCTTCATCGCCGAACCCGGAAGTCCACACCGGGCCTACAATCCCGACGACGCCGAGGAACCAGTCCGGGTCATCGCGGTCGGTGCCCCCCGGGTCGACGACGCAGAACCCTACGAGCCCTGAGCTCGGGAGTTCGAGTTCTCGCTACGTCAGGACATATCCTCGGCATTCTGCTCCAGAACGGATCGCCACCATTGGGCTCCAGGACGGGATCCTCAGCATAGTGATCCAGGATGGATCCTCAGCATTGTCGGGAGGAAGACCAGAGTGGTCGCAGGGTATCCATTATATAATGCGGTGAAAAGCGCAGAAAACGGTAGAATGCCCATCCCAAACCACGATAACCGAAGTGGGAGAAATCGAGGCGATAGAGACGCTCCGTCCTCAGGTCACAGCCCGTAGGAGACCGCTTCGTCGAGTTTCTCCACCGGGTGGACGGCCGGCACGTCGAGGAGGTCCCGTATCTGTTTTCGACAACTGAACCCGGGGGCGACGACGGCGTCCGCGTTGCTCTCCTCGACGTGGTTCCTTATCAGTTCCGCGAGGGATTTACTGATCTCGTAGTGCTCGTCCTCGTAGCCGAACGACCCAGCCATCCCACAGCACGAGGAGTCAAGCGGCGCCATCGCATAGCCGGCGCGGGCGAGGGCGTCCGTGGTATGACCGTGCTTGCCCATCGCGACGTGGTTGCAGTTACCCTGGTACGCGATCGTTTCTGTGGGAGTGTCGAACTCCAGTTCGGCGTCGAGGTCCTTCTGGTTTATGTACTCCATCACCTCGAAGGCGTGCTCGGCGACGAGGTCGACGTCCTCGCCCTCGAGATAGCTTCGGTAATCGTGCTGGAACATCACGGAGTCCGAGGGCTCGATGAAGACGACGTCGAACCCGTCACGAACCTTCGGCGCGAGGGCCGCGACGTTTTTCTCGGCCATCTTCTTCGCCTTCTCCGGGAAACCCTTCGAGTTCGCCGGGCGGCCGCTCCCGGTTACCCCCTCGGCCATCTCGACGTAGACGCCGGCTTCCCGAAGAACCCGTACGGCGGCCCGTCCCGCCTCCGGCCACAGGTAGTTCGTGTACGAGTCGGGGAAGATGACGACCTTGTGTTTGGCCTCCGACTCCGTGAGGTCGTTTTGTCCGTTCTTCTGGAACCACTTCGTGAAGGTATTCCGGGTGAACTCGGGCAATTTGCGCTCCTCGGCGACACCCATCTGGCTCGAGATCAACTGCTTGACGCCCGGGACGTTCGTCGACCAGTTGGAGAGCGGCGCGAACGCACTGCCGAGGCCGAGATACTGGTCGACGTCGCGGAAGAACTTCTCGCCCAGGGGAGCACCTGTCTCCTTGTGGATCTGGTATTTGAGTTCCGTTCGGATCTTGGCCAGGTCCACCCCGGTCGGACAGTCGGCCATGCAGCCCTTGCAGGACAGGCACAGATCGAGGACCTCCTTTTTGAACTTCTCCGAGTAGAGTTCGTCCTCGGGGAGGGTGCCGCTGATGATCGCCCGGATGACGTTTGCCCGACCCCTGGTCGCCATTATCTCGTCCTTGGTCACCCGGAAGGTCGGACACATCTGCAATTCCATCGTCTTCCGACAGATTCCACAGCCGTTACAGAGTTCGACGGCGGCCCCGAACCCGCCTTCGTCCTCCCAGTCGAGAAGGGTGTCGAACTCCATCGTTTCGTAGTCGGCTCCATACCGGAGGTTCTCCGTCATCGACGGCGGTTCGTCCTTGTACGCCGTGATGCCCGGATTGAGGATCCAGTCGGGATCGAAGGCGGTCTTGACCTCGCGGAAGGCCTCGACCAGTTCCTCTCCGTACATCTTCGGGAGGAACTCGGTCCTGGCCAGTCCGTCGGCGTGTTCGCCGGAGAAGGCCGCGCCGTATTCATTTGCGAGGTCGGTGATGTCGTCGGCGATGGCGTGCAGGTCCTCGACCCCCTCCTCGGTTTTCAGGTCGAGAATGGGCCGGATGTGGAGGACGCCGGAGCCGGCGTGGGCGAAGAACGACGCCGTGGTACCGTGCTCCTCGAGTATCTCGTCGAACCGCTCTGTGTACTCGTCGAGGTTCTCCGGCGGCACGGCGACGTCCTCGATGAAGGGATACGGTTTCGCGTCGCCCTTGAGGCTCATCAACAGCGGGATTGCCGCCTTGCGAAGGGCCCAGAGTTCGTCCTTCTCGTCCTGGTCGAACGCCTCGTTGACGAAGTACGCGTTCCCGTTCTCGATGAAGAACTCGTTTGCCTCCTCCGCCTTTCCCGCGAGGTCGGTCGTGAGATCCGTATCGAACTGGACCATCAGCGCGGCGGCGCTGTCCTCGGGGAAGGGCTCGGCGTAGGGTGCGTACTCGATGCGCTCCCTCGCCATCTCGAAGAGGTCCTTGTCCATCAGTTCGACGGCGCTTGCGCCCATGTCGAGCGCGTCGGGGACAGCCTGCATCGCCTCCGTCAGGCTGTGGAAGTGATAGACCAGGAGACAGGTATCATCGACGGTCTCAACCAGGTCGTATGTGGCGGAGACCACGATGCCGAGGGTTCCCTCCGAACCGACCATCAACTGGGAGAGGTTTATCACGCGTTCGCCGTCCTCGTTCTCCCTGATGACGTGTTTGAGGTTGTACCCGGAGGCATTCCGGTGGTGGTCGGGATACCGCTCCTCGATCTCCTCCTCGTGCTCCTCGACCTGTTCTCTGACCGTCCGGTAGATCTCGGCCTCGAGGTCGTCCTTCGAGACGATCTCCTCGTACTCCTCGCTGTCGAGGACGACGTCGCGGGTCGTGATAACCGACCCGTCGGCCAGGACGACCTCCATCTCGTCCGCGTACTTCTCAGGCCGGCCGTACTTGATCGAGTTCGCCCCCGTCGAACTGTTTCCGATCATGCCACCGATCGAGGACTGCTCGTCGGAGGCGGGATCCGGCGCGAATTTGAGGCCGTAGTCCTCGAGGACGGTGTTCACCCTGTCGATGACGATCCCGGGTTGCACCGTCGCCTGCTCGTTTTCCTCGTCGATGTCGAGGATCGAATCCATGTACTTCGTCATGTCCAGGGTGATTCCACCCCGGCCTGTGGAGTTCCCGTTCAGCGACGTCCCGTTCCCCCGGGGGACGATGGGTTTGTCGTGCTTCTTCGCGATTTTGACGACCTTCCGCACGTCTTCGACGGTCTTCGGGAGGACGACACCGGAGGGCTTGGACTGGTAGATGCTTGCGTCCGTGGCGTAGATGACCTTGTAGTAGTCGTCGAAGCGTACCTCACCCTCGATCGCCTCCTCGAGGTCGGCCACCAGTTCGCGATGCTCGAGCGATATCTCCTCCTCGGTCTGCAACGTGTTCTCTCGATAGTCCTCGAAATCGACGAAATACGGATTCTTCTCCGGTTCCATCTGGTATGCCGTTGGCATACTAACAAGTTTCGTCCAGGTCACCAAATACTTAATGACGAATGCTTAACAAACCAAAAAATAACGGGAGGAAGGCCGACTGGACGTACATTTTTCTCGGCGTATTTTCCGAAAATTTCCCTGTCACGTCCCGGATTTTCCCGAGGGGCGACGGGCCACGCGTTCTCACGGGAGGGGCAGTTCCTCAGGCGACCCGACCTTCCAATGGGGGTCGATGTCTCCGGGTCAGGCCCCAATTGACCGTTTCGAGTGCTCCGGTACGGTCTCCGAGGGAGTGATTCGCACGGTTCACATGAGATCGACGTTCGAGTGCAGCATCTCGCGAGAACCGTCGTGAATGTCCCGATGTCTCACCGTGAGTTCCTCGGTATCTTGCGTCGTGGACTCCCGGGTGTCTCGAACGATAGGGTCTGGTGCAAACCGGGGTCCTTCCCCATTACTAGTAGACCAACGCGAGGACTACTGGACCACGCGGGGATCACGTGATCCAACGTGAGGACTACTGGACCAACGCGAGGATCGCGTGATCCAACGTGAGGATCACTTGGTCCGACGCGAGGTCAGCCGACGCCTGCTCATGAGCGAGTTTGCTCACGTTATCTCAATCAATGAGTCCGCTCGTGTCGGAGTCGGTAATGGGTTTGCCCGTTTCTGCTCGGGTACGCCTTCCGTTTTCAGGCGGGTTTCCACCTGTCCGTCGGGAAACGCCCATTCCTCCTGGAAAACGAGATGTGGCCCGCCACGGATATCCAGCAGTCGATTGAAGCGCAGGAACCGTCCGGCCGAGTCGAGTGGACCCGGCGATTCAGTTGAGAGAAGCGTCGAGACGCTTCACGGCGTGGTCCGGCTTCCCGGATTGCGATGGCATGTCGCCGACCTGCATCGTACAGGAGGCCCCCGTCACGACGACTTCGTCACCCGGACTGTCGTGGATCTGCGATTCGAGGATGTTCATGAGGGACTTGCTGATCGGGTAGTGTTCCTTCTCGTACCCGAAGGACCCGGCCATGCCACAGCAGGTCGAATCCAGCTGGTCGACCTCGAATCCGAGCCGGTCCATGACCTCGGTGACGTGGTGGTCCTTCTTCGTCCCCTTGTGCATACAGTTTCCGTGGTAGGTCAGTGAGGCACCGTTTGCCTCGACCGAGAGGTTCCCGTCGAGTCCGAACTCGTTCAGGTACTCGAAGACGCTGTAGGCGTTCGAGGCGACCAGTTCGACCGACGTCCCGTCGAGCAGGTCGAGGTAGTCGTTCTGGAACATCACTGACGCGGAGGGCTCGACGCTCACGACGTCCCAGCCGTCCTTCACCCGCGGGGCGAGGACCTCGACGTTCTCTCTGGCAGTCTCGCGAGCGGGGCCGAGGAGTCCCTTCGAGTGGGCCGGTCGACCGCTGTCGGTGACCTCCGAGGAGACCTCGACGTGGACACCGGCTGCCTCGAGAACACGAATGGCCGCTTTGCCCCGCTCCGTGTACATGTGGTTCGTGTAGGGGTCAGCGACGAAGAGTGCGGTCCGCTCGGCGGACGAGCGCGGAACGGAAGAGCCCCCGCGCTTCTCGAACCACTCTTGCAAGGTGGTCGATTTGAACGCGGGGAGGTCCCGTTCCTTCGCGATACCGAGGCCCTTCTCCTGGATGGTCTTCGCACCGGGCAGATCCATCGCCCAGTTCGACAGCGGCGAGAACGTACTGCCGAGTTGAAGGAGGTCCTCCACGTTCGCGAAGAGTTTGTCCCGCATCGACGCACCCTTCTCCTTCTTGACTGCCCACTCTGTTTCGACCTTCAATTTCGCCATGTCGACCCCCGTCGGACAGTCTCGCAGGCACGCCTTACAGCCCATACAGAGGTCGAGGACCTCTTCTTTGAACCGCTCTGAGTAAATCTCGTCCTCCTCGAGTTCGCCGGTCATCGCGGCACGGAGCAGGTTCGCCCGGCCCCGGGTCGACTGGATCTCCTCCTGGGAGACCCGATAGGTCGGACACATCGCGTCCTTGTGCTCGACCTGGCAGGTCGCACAGCCGTTACACAGTTCGACGAGGTGACTGTATCCACCCTCGTCGCTGAAGTCGAGTTCGACGTCGAATGGCACCTCGAACTCGTAGTCCTCGCCGTATCTGAGGTCCTCTCGGTTGTCGGCGCCGACACCGCGGTCGGAGCCCTGCGGGCCGTAATCCTGGGGGTCGTCCCGGTAGACGGTGATGCCCGGGTTGAAGATCCAGTTGGGATCGAAAGTGGTCTTGAGTTCCTTGAAGGCGTCCCAGAGCTCCGGCCCGTACATCTTCGGGTTGAATTCCGTCCTGGCCCGCCCGTCCGCGTGTTCGCCGGAGAACGATCCGTCGTGATTGAGCGCGAGATCCGTCACGTCCTCGGTGATCGAGTGGAGTTTGTCGATGTCCTCGCGGGTCTTCAGGTTGAGGATGGGACGGATGTGAAGCGTTCCACTTCCCGCGTGTGCGAAATAGGACGCAGAGGTGTCGTGGTCTTCGAGGACCTGCTGGAAGGACTGGACGTACTCGGCGAGTTCCTCGGGCGGGACGGAGGCGTCCTCGATGAAGGGGTAGGGTTTCGCGTCGCCTTCGAGGCTCATCAACAGCGGAATGGCGGCCTTCCGCAGCCCCCAGAGGTCGTCCTGGTCCTCCTGGCTGTAGGCCTCGATGCGGTCGAATGCGTCACCGTTCTCGATGAAGAACTCGTTCGTCTCCTGGATGGCCGACTCGAAGTCGTCCTTGCGTTCGGAGTCGAACTCGAGCAGGAGTGAGGCCTCCGTCCCGTCGGGAATGGGTTCTGCGTACTCCGCGAACTCGGTGGAATTGAGGGCCATCTCGATCACCCCGTCGTCCATGAGTTCGACGACGCTCACGTCGAAATCGAGGGCCTGCGGGACGGCCTTCATCGCGTCGACGAGATCCTCGAAGCAGTAAAGAACGAGCGCGGTGGAATCCGGAACCGTCACGAGGTCGAGGGTGGCTTCCGTGACGATGCCAAGCGTCCCCTCGGAGCCGACGATTAGCCGGGAGAGGTTGATGACGCGTTCGCCCTCCTCGTTCTCGTAAATCACCTTGTTGAGGTTGTATCCGGAGACGGAGCGCTTGAGTTCGGGATATCGCTCCTCGATTTCCTCCTGGTTTTCCTCGACGAGGCGGCGGACGGTCCGGTAGATTTCGGCCTCCTGGTCGTCCTTCGAGACGATCTCGTCCCATTCGTCGCTGTCGAGGACGACCTCCCGGGTCCGGATCACCGACCCGTCGTGGAGGACGACCTCGAGTTCGGCAGTATAGTAATCCGTAATCTCGTATCGGACGGAGTGAGACCCGGTGGAGTTGTTACCGATACAGCCACCGACCGCAGTTCGGTCGCCGGAGGCCGGGTCCGGGGCGAACTTGAGGCCGTGTTTCCCGGTTTCCGCGTTCAGGTGCTCGAGGACGGTCCCCGGCTGACACGTCGCCTGTTTTTCCTCCGGATCGACCTCCAGGATCGAATCCATGTGCTTGACCGTATCGATAATGATCGCCCCCTCGCTTAAGGGGTTCCCCGCCAGGGAGGTTCCCCGCCCACGCGGCACCACCGGAATGTCGTGCTCCGAGGCGATTTCCACAGCCGCCGTGACGTCGTCGGTGTGTTTTGCGAAGACGACCCCAGCGGGCCGGGCCTCATAAATACTCCCGTCTGAGGCATAGAGCATCTGGGAATAGTCGTCGAACGTGACTTTCCCGTCGACCGCCCTGTCGAGTTTTGCTGCCACGTCCGCGAATTCGTCCTCGACGGGATGGTCGTGACCGAGATGATCGACCGAGGTATCGATGCCCGCTGGATTGAGTAGGTCCTCATCTATCGACATCAATGCGTAAGAATAGGACGAAGGGAGTCGGTAAAAGGTGCGGGAGATTCCCATCTAATTGAAAACGTCGAAAACGGCAGTGAACTCGGTCACTCCTGGCAGTTTGGCCACTTTAAATATATGAAATAATCATCAAGAATCCGGCCACATTTGCCGGTTTTCCCGGGCTCGAACACTCCCGGTTTGGCCGTGTGAGCCGGATCAGGGACCGACCATGGCCGTCATTTCGCAAAGGCAATGCGACGATTCAGTGAGACGGAGAGAGGACTGGGGCGAGTTCAGTGAGAAAAAAGAGGATTCAGTGAGAAGGAGAAAGGACTGGGGCGAGTTCAGTCGATGATTCCCGCTGCGCGGGCCCTGTCGACGATGTCCGTGGCGACCTTGTGTGTCGCTTCGTCGACCATCTGTCCGTCGACCTGTACTGCACCACGGCCCTCCTCCATCGCCTCCTGATAGGCCTCGACGATCCGGGCGGCCCGTTCTGCCGTTTCTGGGTCGGGCGAGAAGACCTCGTTTCCGATCTCGACCTGGTCGGGGTGAACCGCCCACTTCCCGTCACAGCCGAGCATGTTTGCGCGTTCGGCAGATTCTCGGTAGCCGGCCGGGTCGTCGATGTCGGCGTAGGGACCGTCGATGCAGGGGACGCCGGCGGACTTCGCGGCTGCGTTGCACTCCGAGAGTGCGTGATGCCAGTAGTGGCCGGGATACTCGGGGAACTGTCCGATGTCGAGCCCCGGTGCACCCATGTCGGCGGCGAAGTCGCCGGGGCCGAAGATGAGTGCCGAGATCCGGTCCGAGGCGTTCGCGATGTCGTGGACGTTGTGGAGGGCCCGTCCACTCTCGATTTGCGGTTCCAGCCCGATACCACCCGGTTCCAGCCCCGCGTTGGTCTCGACTGCCGCGAGCAGGTTCTCGACTGTGTCGACCGTACTGGGGTGATCGACTTTGGGAACGATTATGTCGTCGATCGTTTCACCGACGTCGGTGATGACGTCGATGAGATCACGGTACCACCACTCGGTGTCGACGCCGTTCATCCGGAAGGAGAGGGTGATCCCCGACCAGTCCTCCTCCGTCACGGCCTCGACGAGCGTCTCGCGGGCCGATGGTTTTTGACTCGGGGCGACCGAGTCCTCGAGGTCGAGGAACACTTCGTCTGCGTCGCCCGACGCGGCTTTTGTCATCATTGTTCGATCCGATGCGGGCGTGGCCAGTTGCGTCCGCCTGAGCGTTACCATGGTGGATGACATCGGGTATCGGGGGAAAAGTAGTTCGATACGACACGTTCTGGACCGGTACCCGCTTCGATTCCGGGCGTCGTTACGGCCAGTTACCGCTCTGTTCGTAGGCGTCGGCGACGCGCTGGAGAGCAGTGGCGTAGGCCGCCGTCCGGAGGTTCTTCGGCTCGTGTTCCTCGTAGGTCTCGATGAGGGTGTCGAAGGACTCGGTGATGATGTCTTCGAGTTCCTCGTTGACCCGCTCCTCGCTCCAGTAGAAACGCTGGCGGTTCTGGACCCACTCGAAGTACGAAACGGTGACACCGCCGGCGTTCGCGAGGATGTCCGGGATCACGAGGACGTCGGATTCGGCGAGCACGTCGTCCGCGGCCGGAGTGAGTGGTCCGTTCGCCGCCTCGGAGATCACGTCGGCAGAGACGTCCTCGGCCAGGTCGGCGTCGATTGCGTTCTCGAGGGCAGCGGGGATGAGGAGGTCGACGTCCAGGGTGAGGAGTTCGTCGTTCGTGATTTCCTCCTCGGCCCCGTCGAAGCCGACGACGCTTCCGGTCTCTCGCTTGTGCTCCTTTGCCGCGACCGGGTCGATGCCGTCCGTCGCGTAAATGCCGCCCGAGGAGTCGGAGACGGCGACGACGGTCGCTCCCATCTCGTCGACGAGTTTTGCGCTGATCCAGCCGGCGTTACCGTAGCCCTGGACGGCGACGGTGGCGTCGGAGACGTCGCGTCCGAGGTAGTCGAAGGCCTCACGGGCTGCGATCACGGTGGATCGGCCAGTGGCTTCGACGCGGCCCTCCGACCCGCCGCTCGCGATGTCCTTTCCGGTTATGACGCCGGGGGACGTGGTCCGCTCGAGGGTTTCGTACGTGTCTTTGATCCAGTTCATCTCCCGCTGACCGGTGTTGACGTCCGGGGCGGGGATGTCCCGGTCTTCGCCGATGAGTGGTCGAATCTCCTCCGCGTACGCACGGGTGATCCGCTCGAGTTCGGCCTCGCTGTATTCGGAGGGGTCGATGATGATGCCGCCCTTCGCGCCACCCAGGGGAATTCCGACGGTGGCACACTTGTATACCATCCACCCGGAAAGGGCGCGTACCTCGTCCCGGGAGACGTTCGGATGATATCTGATGCCGCCCTTGTAGGGACCTCGGTCGGCGTTGAACTGGGACCGGAACGCCGTGAAGCGTTCGAGGGTTCCGTCGTCCATCTCGACGCTGAGCGACAGTTCGAGGACCCGCTCCGGCCACTTGAGACGTTCCATCACGTCCGCTGGCACGTCGAGGTGCGCCGCTGCGTCGTCGATCTGTTCCTGGAGACTCTCGAATGGGTTGGTGTCTCCTGCCATACACCCACACTAGGTGGTCGTGGGGGTCTATATACTGAAACGGGAAACATTTGCCAGACGGCCGTTTTCCGGGAATATGGCCGTCATACCGGAAGGATTCTCCGATTGCTCTGTCACCACGTTTTCATCATTATTAATTGCGATATCGAGCAATACGTGGGCTGTAG
>JBDGTL010000027.1:0-16732 GCA_042216905.1 Halodesulfurarchaeum sp. | reverse complement strand
CCAGGAAACCGACTCCGTTCCCCTCCCCGGAGACCTGCTCCGTTCCCCTCCCCGTACCGGCGGATTCACGCGCGCGCGTACGTGCGTTTTTTAAGTATGCCGCCACTATTGATAGATACTTCATTCATGGTTGAGGATGCCGAATACAGCGCGGGCCAGATTCAAGTTCTCGAAGGGCTCGAGGCAGTCCGGAAGCGCCCGGCGATGTACGTCGGTTCGACCGATTCGAGAGGACTCCACCATCTCGTCTACGAGGTCGTCGACAACGCCATCGACGAGGCGCTCGCCGGATACTGCTCGCACATCGACGTCGAGATACTTGAGGACGGGTCCGTCCGTGTCGTCGACGACGGCCGGGGGATACCGGTCGATACCCACGAGGAGTACGACCGGCCCGCCGTCGAGGTGATCATGACGGTGTTGCACGCCGGCGGGAAATTCGACAACAAATCCTACCAGGTGTCAGGCGGCCTCCACGGTGTCGGCGTCTCGGTGGTCAACGCACTCTCGGAGTGGCTCATCGTCGAGGTCGAACGGGACGGGGGTCGATTCCAGCAGCGATTCGAGCGGGGCCAACCGGTGTCTGACCTCGAACGTGTCGCCGACGTCCCGGACGATCAGACTGGCACGACTGTGAGATTTCACCCCGACCTCGACATCTTCGAGACGGGTGATTTCTCCTTTTCCACCCTCGAGACGCGACTTCGCGAACTCGCGTTCCTGAACTCCGGGGTAGAAATCTCACTCGAGGACCGCCGAAGCGAGGAGACCGAATCGATTACGTTCCGCTACGACGGGGGAATCAGGGAGTTCGTAACGTACCTGAACGAGACCCGGACACCCCTCCACGACGACGTGATTTTCATCGAGGACGAATCCGAGGACGTCCAGGTCGAGATCGCCATGCAGGCGACGGACGACCTCCAGTCCTCGACACACGCCTTCGCCAACAATATCAATACGCGCGAGGGCGGCACTCACCTCACCGGGTTCAAGACGGCCCTCACCAGAGTCGTCAACGACTACGCCAACGAGAACGACCTGCTCCGGGAACTCGACGGAGAGAACCTGAAAGGAGAGGACATCCGCGAGGGACTCACCGCCGTCATCTCGGTCAAACATCCCGACCCCCAGTTCGAGGGGCAAACGAAGACCAAGCTCGGGAACAGCGAGGTCCGGGGAATCGTCGAATCGACACTGCACTCCGGACTCCAGACGTACTTCGAGGAGAACCCGGATACCGCGAGTTCCATCGTACAGAAGGCCGTCGAGGCGGCGAAGGCCAGGAAGGCAGCCAAGAAGGCAGAGGAGTTGACCCGGCGAAAGAACGCACTCGAAAGCACCTCCTTGCCCGGCAAACTGGCGGATTGCCAGACGCGGGACCCGGCCGAGGCCGAACTATTTATCGTCGAGGGTGACAGCGCAGGTGGCAGCGCCAAACAGGCACGAGACCGCGGGTTCCAGGCAGTCCTTCCCATTCGCGGGAAGATACTCAACGTCGAGAAGCACCGCCTCGATCGGGTCCTCGAGAACGAAGAAATCCGGGCGATGATCAGGGCTATCGGAACGGGAATCGGTGAGGAGTTCGACATCGAGGACCTTCGATACGAGAAGGTGATTCTCATGACCGACGCCGACGTCGACGGGGCGCACATCCGGACGCTCCTTTTGACCTTCTTCTACCGTCACATGCGGCCCCTTCTGGATCGAGGCCACGTCTACGCCGCCAGACCGCCGCTCTACCGCATTCGGTATCGCGGAAATACCTACGACGCCATGACCGAGGAGGACCGCGAGCGAATCGTCGAGGAGAAGACAAACGGCAATCCGACCCAGGTCCAGCGCTTCAAGGGACTCGGGGAGATGAACCCGGACCAACTCTGGGAGACGACTATGAACCCGGAGAACCGGATCTTGAAACGGATAGCGGTCGAGGACGCCGCAGAGGCGGACCGGATGTTCTCGGTCCTCATGGGTGACGCCGTCGAGCCCCGAAAGCGATTCATCCAGGACCACGCCTCGAAGGCGGAGTGGGTGGACATATGAACGTTCGGAGGCCCGACCGATGAGTTCGGAGACCCCGAATCCACCTGAGGACATCGCGGAACGGGTCGAGACCGTTCGCGTCGAGGAGGAGATGGAGCAGTCCTACATCGACTACGCGATGAGCGTCATCGCCGGGCGAGCACTCCCGGACGTCCGCGACGGCCTCAAACCGGTCCACCGACGAATCCTCTACGCCATGCACGAGGCGGGGATCACGAGCGGGTCGAGCCACCGGAAATCCTCGTCCATCGTCGGGGACACGATGGGTGACTATCACCCTCACGGTGATTCAGCGATTTACGACGCGCTGGTCCGCATGGCCCAGGATTTCTCGATGCGGGCTCCTCTCGTCGACGGCCAGGGCAATTTCGGATCCGTCGACGGGGATCCCCCCGCGGCGATGCGTTATACGGAGGCGCGAATGGCGCCCATCGCCGAGGAACTCCTCGAGGACATCGGGAAGGACACGGTCGACTTCGAACCGAACTACGACGACCGCCTCGAGGAACCTACGGTCCTCCCCGCCGCCTTCCCGAACCTCCTCGTGAACGGATCCTCCGGGATCGCTGTCGGGATGAGCACCAACGTGCCCCCGCACAATCTCGGAGAGGTCATCGACGCCACGATTCACCTCGTCGACAACCCCGACTGTTCGATTACGGACCTGATGGACTTCGTCGAGGGTCCCGACTTCCCGACGGGTGCCACTATCGTCGGTCGGGGCCCCATCAGAAAGGCCTACGAGACGGGACGGGGACGGCTTACGGTGCGCGCGGACTATCATACCGAGGAACAGGACCGGGGTGGTGACCGCATCGTCATCACCGAACTACCGTACCAGCAGAACAAGTCGAAACTCGTCGAACGGATCGCGGACATGGTGAACGAGGGAGACCTCGAGGGAGTGAGGGACCTACGCGACGAATCGGACCGGGACGGAATCCGGGTCGTCATCGACCTGAAGCGAAAGGCAAACACGGACGTGGTGGAAAACCGGTTGCTCGAGTCCGCCCTCGAGCGGACGTTCGGGATCATCAACCTGGCCCTCGTCGACGGCCAGCCGGAGATCCTATCGCTCAAGGAGCTACTCGAACACTACCTCGAGCACCGAAAGGAGGTCGTCACCCGACGCTCCGAGTACGAACTCGCGGAGGCAGAAGACCGCGAACACATCCTGGACGGCCGGCTTCGTGCCCTCGACAACATCGATGCAGTCGTGGATCTCATCCAGAACTCCCCGGATCGGGATGCGGCGAAAGACCGACTCCAGGAGCACTTCGAGTTCTCGCCCGAACAGGCCGATCACATCGTCCGGATGCAACTCGGGAGTCTCACCTCGCTCGAACGGGAGGAGATAGAAACCGAGTACGCGGAGGTACAGGAACGGATCGAGCGTCTCGAGACCATCCTCTCTGACGAGGACGAACTCCTCTCCGTCATCAAATCAGAACTCAGGGAAATCCGAGAGGAGTACGCCGACGAGCGCCGGACGGACATCGTGGCAGACGACGGCGATGTCACCGACCTCGATCTCATCCCGGACGAGGACGTCCTCATCACCCGGTCCGCTGACAACTACGTGAAGCGGGTCCCCATGGACACCTTCTCGCCCCAGCACCGGGGCGGCAAAGGGATCATCGGGGCGGATCTGAAGGAGGGCGATACGATCGCCTCCGCCTTCACCGCCCGGACCCACGACGACCTGCTCTGCTTTACCGACGCCGGACAGGTATACAAACTCAAGGCCTTCCAGGTTCCCGAGATGTCCCGAACTGCCCGGGGAACCTCGGCGGTCAACCTCCTCGACCTGGATGACGAGGAGTCGATCACCGCCATCGTGGCCACCCGTGATTTCGAAGCGGGCGAATTCCTCACCATGGCCACCCGGAACGGGTACATCAAACGAACGCCGGTCGAGGATTTCGAGAACATCTTCTCCACCGGGATCATCGCCGTGACTCTCGAGGAGGACGATCGACTCGTGGACGTGGAGGTGACCGACGGGGACTCGAACATCGTCCTCGGGACCAGAGACGGGATGGCGATTCGGTTCGACGAGGATGACGTCCGGCCGATGGGTCGGAAGGCCCGTGGCGTCCACGGGATCGACCTCGAAGGAGACGACCGGGTCGCGGGGGTGACCGCCGTTTGGGAAGCGGACGACAGAGACCTCCTGACTGTGACCGAACGGGGATACGGGAAGCGGACCCCGATCACCGAGTACCGCCCGCAAACGCGAAACGGAAAGGGGCTGATCGACATCCAGACGGACAGTCGAAACGGACCCGTTGCCACCCTCCAGGCGGTGACGCCTGAAGATCACGTAATCGCCATGAGCGAGCAGGGCCAGATCATTCGCCTGCCCGCCTCCGAGATATCGGAGGTCGGTCGGAACACCAAGGGCGTCCGGGTGATGGACGTGGAGGAGGACGATCGAGTGGTCACGATGTCGGTCTTCCACCCCGAGCCGAAATCGGAGCCAGACGAACAGTAGCCGTCGTCTCGATCCGCTGATCAGAGGATGCGTTTACCGAGGGCGCTTGCCACCAGCCCGACTGCCATGTCGGCAGTCTGGTTTCGCTGATCGAGGATCGGATTGACCTCCACCACGTCCATCGACCGAAGAATATCGTATCGACGGTCGTGCTCCGCTATGGCCTCGAGTGCGGCATGGGCTTCTCGATAACTCACGCCGCCCCGGACCGGCGTCCCGACGCCCGGTGCTTCGTGGGGATCGAGCCAGTCCAGGTCGAGACTCACGTGGATGCCGGCGACGCCCGCCGAGGCGACGTCGAGTGCCTCCTCGATCACGTCACGCAATCCACGCGCGTCGAGATCGGACATCGTATAGGCCGTCACGTCACTCTCCCTGATCGCCGTTCGTTCGTCCGCATCGAGGTCCCTGAGGCCCAGAAGGACGACGTTCTCCTCCCGAAGCCCGGCCGCAGGCGCCCAATCGACCGAGGAGAAGTATCCGTTCCCGAGCGCGGCGGCGAGTGCCATTCCGTGGACGTTTCCACTCGGGGACGTCTCAGGGGTGTTGAAATCACCGTGTGCGTCGATCCAGAGCGCGCCGATGTCGGCGTCCCGTCCCGATCCCGAGAGCGACCCGACGGCGATCGAATGATCACCGCCGAGAACAACCGGGAGTTCGTCGGTGGCAAGTGCTTCTGCTACCTCCTCGCTCACCTGTCCGGCGACCTCCCTGACTGCGGTGAGGTGGTTCGCGTTGATCGGCGACGAACTCGGCTCCGATCGTTGCTCCATGATCGGCGTCGATAGGTCGCCACCGTCAACGCAACTCGCCCCAGCGGACTCGATTGCGTTCGACAACCCGGCGTATCTGATCGCCGACGGACCCATGTCGACGCCACGTCGATTGGCCCCGTAATCCGTCGGGGCACCGATAATCCTGACTGCTCGATCCATGATGGAGGGGGTATCGGCGGGGCCAAAAATCAATTGTTTCCGATGACGAGGGCCTGCTGGTTCAGGAGGGTCCTGACGGGTGAAGAACGCAGTTCGTGTATTTATACTGTGGGCGTCGGCGGTAAATCGGTGAATTGTACCGTCAATAGAACGAATACTGCTCGTCGGTCAGGGGAATTGGCCGGGACAATTGTCGAGTCCCATTCCTGCCAACCTCCCGAGACGGTCGAACTCGGCTCCCTCCAACCCCTTTCCGATTCACGGAAACAGTCAAAAACCGGGAGTGAAACCCAATCTCGATTCGAGTCCGATACCTGGAAAATCGGATGGGTGAACGGTACCTACCCCTCCCCCCCTTCACCCATTGAATCAGTCGTTCAGGTAGGGGTCACAGACCCTGGAGATGCCCTCTTCGAAACTGATGGACGGTTCCCAGCCGGTTTCCTGGCGGAGTTTCGTCGCGTCGGCCATGGTATCGTGGACGTACACGTCATCGCGGATCGGGTTCTCGACGTACTCTGGTTCCACGTCGGTGCCCAAGGCCTCGTTGAGATAGTCGACGACCGTCCGGAAGTCGTACTGTTCTCCCGTCCCGACGTTGTAGACGCCGTCGAGTTCGTGTTCCGCCGCGAGAATGGTCGCCTCGACGACGTCCTCGACGTGGGTGAAGTCTCGGGTCTGGGTACCGTCGCCGTAAATGACCGGCGAGCGTCCATTCGCGATGTCGTCGGCGAACTGGGCGATGATGTTCGCGAACTCGCCCTTGTGCCCCTCCGCGCCCTCGGCCATTCCCTGGTACACCGAGAAGTACCGGAGGCCCGCGAGCGTCACGTCGTAGTAATTCGAGTAGTACTCGGCGTACCGCTCCCGGGCGAGTTTCGAGGCCTCGTACCCGGTCCTCGCCTCGACGTCCATCGTCTCCGGGGACGGTTCGGTCCGATCGCCGTAAATCGAGGACGTCGTCGCGTAGACGACCGTCTTACCCCCGTTTTCGAGGAACTGCTCTACGGTATTGACGAATCCCTCGACGTTCACCCGGGCCCCCCGCTGGGGGTCCTCCTCGTGCATCTTCATCGATGAGAGTGCTGCGAGGTGAAAGAGGACGTCGACGTCCGCCGGGAGGTCCTCCTCGAGGACGCTCCGTTCGTGAAACTCCACCGCATCCAGAAGGTTCTCCCGTGTTCCAAGGAACAGGTCGTCCACCACGGCCACGTCGTTGTCGGCGGCCAGCGTATTGGCGAGATTCGACCCGATGAACCCGGCACCACCGGTCACGAGTATCCGTTCGTTCTGCATGGAAGAGGTCTCTCGGGTCCGCTACCTAAGGTATTCGGAACGCGATAAGCGACCAATCGACTATCGGTCTCTTGCCATCCTGGACGTAGCCGGGACTTTTATGGCCACATCCTTCCTATCGTCGACCAATGTCCTCAATCGAGTTGACGTCCAGTCAGCGAACAATTCTCCGTTCCCTCGTCGACCTCTATACCCAGCACGAGTCGGCTGTTAAGGGCGAATCGATCGCCGAGGAAGTCGACCGAAACCCTGGTACGATCCGAAACCAGATGCAGAGCCTGAAAGCACTCCAGCTCGTCGAGGGGGTACCGGGGCCGAAAGGCGGGTACAAGCCCACGAGCCGGGCGTTCGAGGCACTCGAGGTTGAGCAACTCGACCGCCCCGCCCAGGTCCCAGTCGAATTGAACGGCGAATCAGTCGAAGACGCGAACGTCCAGGAGATCGATCTCACGAACGTCTTCCACCCGGATCTCTGTCGGGCCGAGATCGAAATCCGTGGGTCGCTCAACAAGTTCCACGAGGGCGATACGGTCTCCGTCGGCCCGACCCCGATCTCCGACCTCCGTATCGACGGCACCGTGGACGGCAAAGACGAGTCAGAAAACGTGCTGATTCTGAAAATCGACGACATGATCGCCCCTGCCGGAGAGGGCGGCGGCCATCACTAAATCGGGAGTGCATCACGTCGGGATTGCACCACGTTTCCGGCCAATTCGAAATCGGCACCATATCAGATGGCACGTCGATTGTGACCATATGCCGAAATTTGCCAGTTAGACGAGCAACAGTTACGAAATTCGTCGGGTACACTCCGACATCGAGCGGCGTTCGTGGATGGGGTGAGCGGTCGCCAAGACCTCCCTCGTTCGACGAGTCGATCGCCAAGATCTCCCTCGTTCGACGAGTCGGTCCGAAGACCGCCTTTCTGTCCTGATCAGGTGTCCTCGATCGTCAGACCCGGGTGCCAGTGATCGACCCCTTCGGCTTCTTTGGCCTCGTCCATCCGATCGAGAATCGAGACTGCCAGATTCGCCGTCTCCGCCGCTTTCTCGTCTCCGGTACTCCGGAACTCGCCCGTGGTCCGGTTCGCGTAGACGGAACAGACGGCACCTGCCCGCCGGTCGTAGAGGTTCGCGAGTGTGAGAATAGCACTCGCTTCCATCTCGATGTTCTTCACGTTCGCCGACCGGAGGTCTGACACCAGCGACTCGCTTCCCGGGGCCCGGTAGTCGTCGTAGCCGGGTCGACCCTGTCCGGCGTAAAAACTGTCCGCACTCATGGTAATGCCGACGTGGTAGTCGTAGTCCAACTCCTCGGCGGCCGCAACGAGCGCTCCAACGACTTCCCGGTCGGCGACGGCCGGATAGTCCGGGCGGACGTACTCGTCGCTCGTCCCCTCCTGCCTGACGGCACCGGTCGTGATCACCAGATCGCCGACCGACATCTCGGGCTGGATAGCACCCGTGGACCCGACCCGAATGAACGTCTCGCTCCCCACCCGGGCGAGTTCCTCGACGGCGATGGCTGCCGAGGGGCTGCCGATTCCCGTCGACGTGACCGAGATTGGCGTGCCGTCGTATGAACCAGTGACGGTTCGGTACTCCCGGTGGTACGCCTGCTCGACGGCGTCCTCCCACGATTCCGTAATCGCGTCGACCCGCTCCGGATTTCCGGGGAGCAAGACGGATTCCGCGACGTCACCCGGCCCGATTGCCAGGTGATACTGTTCGTCGTCGTTCGGGTCCTCGCTGTCGGAAACCATTCGATCGAGTGGATGTTCTCGCACCGACCCAATAGATGCTTCGTCCGAGTGGGGCAGACCGGGGACAGCAGGAGGGGGCTCTCGACGCATTATATAATGCGACCCGGCGGGAAAATTTCAAACTGGTAAACACTGTGGGTAACGGGAAACAGGAAACAGTGTGATTTAGTTCGCTGATCGCTACACGGAGGGTCCCGACGACAGGATCGATCGAGTAATCGCAGGCCGGACGTACCCTCGTGGTCGCATCCCCTCCACCCACGGTCGTTCATTCCAGGAGTTCCCCGGTAAACGCGTGTGGCAACAATTCACCGAGCGAGTAGGTCGTCGGCCCATCCGGGTCGTCGATTATCACCTCGGTGTCCTCCGACGCGAACTCTGCGAGTGTCTGTCTGCACATACCACAGGGCGTGATTCCATCACGGTCACCAGACGAAACGGCGATTCGAGAAAACGACCGTTCCCCGGCCATCAGGGCCCGGGCGAGGGCGACCTCCTCGGCGTGGAGGCTGTTCGAGTAGTTCGCCACCTCGATATTCGCGCCCGTGTAAACGGTACCGTCGGACGTCTCGATGGCAGCGCCGACTCGGTACCCTGAATATGGGACGGAGGCCTTCTCGGTCGCGTCACGCGCGTCCTGCAAGAGCGAGGGCATGCGTGTCCGTTCTCCGGGCATCGGAAAATATCCCGGGGCTCGCCTGCTTCCTCATGGTTCTCCCGGGACTCACTCCTCACCGGATTCGTAGTGTTCGCCCGCAGCATCGGGAGTCCGTGTGTACCCGAACAGGGCCAGGGCCACGATGACGGTCACGTAGGGAATCATCCCGATGACCGGGTCTGGAACGGTGTACCCCGGAACCTGCTGGAGGCGGATCTGGAGCGCGTTGAGTCCGGCAAAGAGGAAGGAGGCCCCGAACGCGCCGAGCGGATTGTAATTCCCGAAAAGATAGGCCGTAATCCCGATCCAGCCTCGTCCGCTTACCATCGTCGCGCCGCTCCCGATGAACTGGCCGACCTGTCCGAGCGCCAGGCCGGCACCCCCGATTCCGGAGAGCACGCCCGAGATGAGTACCGAGACGTATCGAACCCGATGGACGTCGATGCCAGCCGTGTCCAGGGCGCTCGGGTTCTCACCGCTCGCCTGGACCCATCGGCCGAAGTTCGTCCGGTAGAGCACGTGCCAGCAGAGAGGTACGGCGAGGAAGAGCATGAAGACGATCGGCGTCGCGTCGAAAACGATCGGACCGAGGATGGGAATGTCCGACAGCAGCGGAATCGTCCAGGTATCGAAGGTCGCGACCGAGGGGCTGTTGACGGATCCCCAGATCACCTGGCTTGCGAACGGCGCCAATCCAAGTGCGATCAGCCACACGGCCAGACCGGCGATTATCTGATCGGCGTGGAACTCGATGGTAACGATGGCGAAGAGCAGAGCCAGGACAGTACTGGCGAAGACGGCGGAAACGAACCCCGCCCAGAGCATCCACGTCGCCGTTGCCCCCGACCCGGCGAGGAGTTGGGTCACCGCGATTCCGGTGAAGGCAGAGATGATCAGGAGTCCCTCGAGGCCGATATTGATGACGCCACTCTTCTCCGAGAATATGCCGCCCAGGGCGGCAAAGGCGATCGGCACCGTGAGTCGCAGGGCCGAACTCACGGCCCCGACGTCGATGACGGAGATGACCATCACCGCCGAGGAGACCAGGAACGATCTGACGTCGCCGAATGGACCGACACCGGAGACCGTAAGCACCACGACGATGAGGGCCACGATCCCGAGACGCCGACCATACGGGACGGAAGAAAACCCGTTCCGGGTCACGAGTCCTCACCTCCATCGTCTTCGAGGCCATCCGGAGCGATGCCGAGGGAGGAACCGAGCATCCGGAAGAACTCCGGCATGGCGATGAAGAGGATGATCAGGCCCCGCAACACGCCGACGAGTTCACGAGGGACTCCGAGCGTGAAATCGACTGTCAGACTTCCGCTCTTGAGAATGCCGAAGAGCAGGGCCGCCGGGATGACTCCGAGGGGGTGATTGCCCGCAAGAATAGAAACAGTGATCCCGTCAAATCCGACTGGTGGAATCCCTGTTTGAAAGTATCCCTGCACCATCAACACGTAGATGGAACCGCCGATTCCGCCGATGCCTCCCGAGAGCGCCATACTCGCCACCATCGTGGGCTTCGCCTTCACCCCGCCGTACTCCGCTGCTTTCGGCTGGATACCGCTCGTCCGAAGGTCGTAGCCGAATCCCGTGTAGTTGAGGACGAGGTAGATGACGACGATGAGGATGAGTCCACCCAGGATCGCTATCGTCGAAACGGGGGCGCCCGGCGAGAAGAACAGTGGTTCGAGGAGTGCGCGGTCCGGGACGGGGCGGGTCCTGACTGTCTGGGTCGCCGGATCCTTGAAGAAACGTTTGACCAGAACGAAGGCAGTATCAGCCGCGATGAAGTTGAGCATGATTGTCGTGATAACTTCGTTCGCGTCGGCGTAGGCTTTCAGCGCCCCGGGTATCGCCCCGTAGATCCCGCCGACAGCAGCACCGGCGAGCACGCCGGTCGGGACGAGAATGAGGGTTCCGAGTATCCCATTCGGGACGATGGACCCCGCCCAGACGACCACGAGGCCCGTAGCGAGGGCGCCAAGCACGAACTGGCCCTGCGTCCCGATGTTGAACATCCCCGCCCGGAAGGCAACAGCGACACTCAATCCCGTAAAGAGGAGGATCGTCGTGGCCTGCAATGTGAGTGCAATATTGAATGAGGAACCGAACGCACCCTGGATCAACGTCACGTAGACCGCGATCGGATCGTAACAGAACGTCCCGACGACCGGCAGTGTGAGAAATGGGTTCCCGCAGGTCGCAACCCACCCCGAAATGACGATAACGAACACGCCGACGAAGAGTGATGCCAGAAGCGCCGCGAAACTGATGAGCAACCGTTCCGTGGCAGAGGCCCGAACGAGTCTGGCCCAGTAGTACTCGATACGATCCGGAATCGGGGGAATCAGATCCGAAATCGGTGGTTTCATCGATTCCGCCCCCCATCCGGGTGGGCTGGTACCGACGGGGCATCGGCTTCCTCGCCCGCCATCAACAGGCCCAGTTGCTGTTCAGTGACGGCTTCGGGATCCACCACGTCCACGAACTCCCCATCGTGAATGACGGCGAGTCTGTCCGACAGTTGTGTCACCTCGTCGAGTTTCGAGGAGATCATCACGATGGCGATTCCCTCGGCTCGGAGTTCCTGCAGGCGGTCGTGAATGAACTCGATGCTTCCGACGTCGACCCCCCGGGTCGGATGCGACGCGATGACGAGGTCGGGATCCCGCTCGAACTCCCGTCCCACGACGAACTTCTGCTGGTTTCCACCGGAGAGTGAGTGCGCCGTCACGTCGGCGTCGAGCGGTCGCACGTCGTACTCCTCGACGACGTCGGTCGCGTGGTCCCGGACGGTTCCCCAGTCGATGCGCCCGTTCCGCGTGAACCGCTCGCCGTGTTGACTCCCCAGGAGAACGTTCTCGACCAGGTCGAAGTCCATGACCAGGCCCCGTTCCTGGCGATCCTCCGGCACATACGCGATGCCTGATTCGATTCGTTCTCGCCGGGTTGCCGCCGTGATGTCACGGCCCCAATACGTGATGGTGCCAGAAGCGGGGCGACGGAGTCCAGTAATCGCCTCGACGAGTTCGGATTGCCCGTTTCCGTCGACGCCAGCGATTCCGAACACCTCCCCCTCTCGAACTGAAAATTCAGCATCCTCGACCCGTGCGATGCCACGATCGTCCTCGACCACCAGGTCCGACACCGAGAGGACCTCCGCCCCGGGCGAAGCGGGTCTGCGCTCCACGTCGAGGAGGACCTCCCGACCAACCATCATTTCTGCGAGTTCCGACCTGCTCGTCTCGGCGGCCGCAACCGTTCCGACCCGTTTCCCGTCCCTGAGGACGGTAATCCGGTCGGCCACCTGCATGGCCTCGCCGAGTTTGTGTGTAATGAAAATGATCGTTTTTCCGTCGGCGATCAAGTCCTCGAGCACAGTGAAGAGTTCCTCCACCTCCTGAGGTATGAGAACGGCAGTGGGTTCGTCGAGAATGAGTATGTCGGCACCTCGATACAGGGCCTTCACGATCTCGACGCGTTGTTGTTCGCCGACCGATATCTCCGCGATGGTGGCGGAGGGGTCGACGTCGAATCCGAACTGATCGATGAGGTCGCCGACCTCGTTCCGGGTTGCTTCGCGGTCGATGGCGAGTCCACCCCACTTCCGCGGTTCGCGGCCGAGTGTGACGTTCTGAGCGACTGTCATCGGACCGACCAGTTTGAAGTGCTGGTGGATCATCCCGATTCCCGCCTCGATAGCGTCGCGAGGCGAGTGAAATTCACGCGGCTCGCCGAACACCTCGACGACACCGGAATCGGCCTCGTACAGGCCGTAGAGGATGTTGACGAGGGTCGTTTTGCCCGCCCCGTTCTCACCGAGAAGCGCATGGACGGATCCCTCCTCGACCTCGAGCGTGATGTCGTCGTTCGCAAGGACCCCCGGAAAGCGCTTCGTGATTCCCTGCAGGTGAACGGCTCGTGACATCGATGGGGTGTCCGGTCGGTTCAGACCGCGTCCGGGTTCGTCGGGACCGAAATCTCCCCGGAGACAATGGCCTGACGGGAGGTCTCGAGTTTGTCGGTGACCGAACTCGGAATCGCACTCCCGAGTTGCTGGCCGAGGACCGCCTCGACACCGTTCTTCTGGAGTCCGAGCCGGTGGACGCTCCCCTTGAAGGTGCCATTGACGACGTTTTCGACCGACTCGAAGACGGCGACGTCTACGTGTTTTACCATAGAGGCCAGGATCACGTTCGCGAATTCCGGGGCGCTCCTGGACTGGTCGCTATCGACACCGATCGCGTAGCGGCCCGATTCCTGTGCGGCTTTGAACACGCCGATTCCGGTTCCGCCCGCGGCGTGATAGACGATGTCGGCGCCCTCGCTGTACATCGAGTTCGCGATGGCTTTGCCCGTAGCGGGGTCGTTCCAGGCACCGGCGTACGCGGACCGGATAGTGATGTCTGAATCGGCGTGTTTGACACCGGCCATGTAGCCGGCCTGGAACTTCTGGATGAGTGGAATCTGTTTGCCGCCGACGAACCCTACCACCGTGTCGTCGTTCGTACTCCCGGCACCGGCGGAAAAGTCCTTGGTGGTCATCAATCCCGCCAGGTATCCGACCTGGAAGGAGCCCTGGTGCTCCTTGAACACGTACGAGGCCACGTTGTCCTTTTCGACAACAGAGTCGATGATCGTCCACTTTTGGTCCGGGTACCGATCGGCGTTCTTCTTGAGCGGGGTCGCCTGGACGAAGCCCACGGTGACGACCAGTTCGTACGTGGGCGAGGTCGACTGGGCGAACTTCCGCTGGAGCGTCTCGATTTCGCTCTGGGAACCCGGTTCGGCGTTCGTATACTTCACACCGAGTTCGCTCTTGGCACGTTTGACGCCCTTGTTTGCCATGTCGTTGAAGGACTTATCCCCCAGTCCGCCGAGGGCGTAGACCATCCCGATGTTGACCGGGTCACCCGTCGTTGTCGTGGTGGTTGTCCCCTGTGCATCCGTCGTTGTCGTGGTGGTCGTCTCCTGTGCCTGGCCGCCACCACCCCCGCCGGTACATCCGGCGAGCGCGTTCAATCCTGCCACACCAGTTCCCCCGGCCAGTTTGAGAAGGGTTCGACGGTCGAGTCCGGACATGCTCGCGTATAACGGGTTGCGAAACCAAGATAAAACCGTCGGATCGATGGTCGGCAATCGGGGGCCGGACAATGCAGCAGTGTGCGAAATCCTGAAGTCGACGACGTTCGTCTCCGGTTGGGTCATCCGTCGAGAACCGGCACGGTCCTCCCCCCCCCGAAGACCCCAGTCCCAGTTACGAACTCGCGCTGGATACCGCGTCTTCGAGGTGCCCTTTCACGTCCCCGAGGAGGGAATCGATGTCCTCGCTCTCGACGTAGAGGCGAAGATAGGGTTCGGTTCCACTCGGTCGGACGAGGAGCCAGGAATTGTCCGCGAAATCGAGTCGAACCCCGTAGTCGGTCGAGACCGATGCCTCCGGATACAGGTCCGGGAGTCGCTCCGCGAGACGGTCCATCGCCGGTTCCTTGGCCTCGTCCGGACACGGAACGCTCACCTTCCGATACGGCAATAAAGCGACGGGTTCGCGGAGCGGGCCAAGCCCCCCGGCCCGGGCCGCGAGGACCGACAACAACGCCGCACTGCTCACCCCGTCGATCCATGGGCCGAGTTCCGGATGGATGTGCTTCCAGGGTTCGGCCGCGAAGGCGACGGTTTCGCCCCGTCGTTGGACCCTGGCGATTCCCTCGTGAAGCGCTCCCAGTCGGACGCGTTCGATCCGGCCGCCGGCGGCACTCACCCGTTCGTCGATCCGACCCGATGCGTTCGGCGTCGTCACGACGACCGGGTCGCGTGCACCGTGGGATCGGACGTAGTATTCCGCGATAATGGCCACGACGGTGTCCTCGTGCACAACGTCGCCCTCGCTGTCGACGATCACGATGCGGTCGGCGTCACCGTCGTGGGCGATTCCCAGGAGTGCCTCGTGTTTGGGAAGGAACGCCCTGAGGTCCTCGATCGTCTCCGGGGTCGGTTTGCTCGGCCGACCGGGAAAGTGCCCATCGATCGAGGCGTTGAGTGTCACCACTTCGGCCCCGAGCGACTCGAGAACGGAAGGCGTCGCGAGACTGGCCATCCCGTTCCCGCAGTCCACCACGACCCGATGGTCCGAGAGCGGCGGTGTGGATTCCCCGTCCGCTCGATCGATGTCGACCCGACCCTCAGCCTGTCCACGGTCTTCGGCAGTGGGGTGGGAGGACGGGACGCGTCGATCCCGGACGTACTCGATGACCGCCTGCCGGTAGTCGGGAAGGACGGTCTCCGACTCCCGCGTTCCCCACTGATCCCAGGCCACCGGGGATTGATCCTCGTCGACCCGGCGCTCGATACGTCGTTCGGCCTCGCGGTCGTATTCCGTCCCGTCCTCGAACACCTTGATACCGTTGTCCTCGGGCGGATTGTGCGAGGCCGTTATCTGGACGCCGTGGCGATCCCTCGAAGCGTACGCGAGTGTCGGTGTGGGTACCATACCGAGTTCGCGGACGTCGGCACCGGCACTGAGGAGTCCGGCGACGACTGCCGAGACGAGTGAAGCGCCGGTTTCCCGCCCGTCCCGTCCGACCACGAACTCCGAGCCGTCCGCCCCCACAGCCCGGCCGACGCGGAGTGCGAGTGCCGGTGTTACAGCTGTTTCCGCACTGCCGCGGATACCCGCGGTCCCGAACAGGTCCATACGGCCACTATTCCCTGCGGGGCTTCAATCCTGTCGAAACCCCTCCAGTTCCCGACCACGAATTATATGAAATCGAATACAACAATAGCATAGGTACAGAATATATACAACAATAGTATAGTTATAAAATATATGTTAATTGAGCAGTTACAAAATATGCAATTATATAAGAATGGTCAAATTATATATTAAAGAGTATATATACTATATTCTAATGATTATAAAAATAACATTTAGTCAGTAATATATGATAAAAATTAATTTATAGTATAATAATTAAATTTAATAATAATTAAATATAATAATAATAATAATAATTTCTATATAATTAGTTAAATGGTTAAAATATAATCGTTCAAATAGTTAGAATATAACCGTTCAAATAGTTAGAATATAATCGTCCAAATAGTTAGTATACGATTGTTCAAATAGTTAGTATAATTGTTTAACTATTACTATCCTATTAAATGATTATTTACCACATCATCGAATAAAATATCTACAAATATGAAAATAACTAATACAATTTCAAATACACTAATATAGTACAATTCGATCAAACGTATTAAATATAAGTAAATATTGTATATTATGAAGTTACTAATATGAAATAAACGATGATCGGATATGCGATACCTCGTTATTAAATTACCAATTAAAAAAATAATTCATATAAATTATTAAATAACCATAACAGCTCTCGGTAATCCCGCTCGCTTTATCAACTCTAAGCCGTGAAATAAACTCCGGCAGTTTCAGTTATCCAGCGTCCTCAAACACCGCGTCCACCATCTCACTCTTTTCTGATAGGTCATCGACTTCGCCGATGGAAACAGAG
>JBDGTL010000092.1:8760-16941 GCA_042216905.1 Halodesulfurarchaeum sp. | reverse complement strand
TCGAAGCCGACGAAAGCCGAGTCGGAAGCGAAGAACTGGACGCCGGAGAACGCGCCGCGATCGCGGTCGCTGAAGAGCGGGGAGTTGTTCTCCGAACCGACGACCTCGCCACCCGAGAAGCAGCGTCCGACGCGGGCGTCGAAGTACATGGTTCTATCGGCGTCATCGCGCTCGGGTACGGCCGCGGATTGCTCGACAGAGACGAAGCGGCATCGCGTATGCGAGCACTCCAGCGTGAGACGAGTCTCTTCGTGACCGAAACAGTCGTGGAGCGCGGCATCCGGATGCTGGACGAGCGGTAACGGGGCGAGCAGACTCTATAGACGCTGTAAACACATTCACTATGGATAGATCGTGAGTCGTGAGTGCCGAGGCCCCTCGTTCCACTCCAGATCCACGATGTACCGGTCTACCCCCATTATATACTATCCATCGACTGTACAGGCTATTACCTTGCTCCTTGCCCCTCCCATGCGGCCCTGAGAGGACAGCTAGTCATAGGGACCCACCAGATTTTCCGTCTCATCCGAGAGCGGGGACGCGATTCTATCGATCGAATCGGTTGAACCCCGGTTTCCGGACTGTGCCACAATCGATCCTCGAAACGATCGGCAGTGGCCGAATCCGGACGTCACCGCTTCGCGTTCTCGTGTATCGATTCGAGTCGGGCGAGGAACACGTCCGAGACACCGGCCAGGTACGCCGTCCCCCAGGTGGCGACGACGACGGCCCCGAACGCGTCGAAGACGAGATCGAGCATCGTATCTCCGATCCCGTACTGCGTCAACACGGACGTTGCCCCGAGCACGTGCGAAATGCCCGCGATCGCGAACTCGAGAATCTCCCATAACACGCCAAACGCCAGGACGATGAGGAGGATGAGGACGAACATCGCGGCGGGCGGGAAGTACAGGTCCTCGGTGTGTCTGTCGAGAGCCCTGACCGTGGCATATCCCGTGGCCCCGACCAGGGACGCGGAGAGGGCGTGGGTGAGATGGTCCCACCACCAGACGGACTGGTAGAGTGGTTTTGCGAGGACCGGCAGTCCGACGGTCCCGAGGGCGTGGAGGAAAACGGCGCCACTGATCCAGAGAGCCAGTCCCGGATCGATCGAAATCTGGTAATCCCGCTCGAGTACGGCCGGGAGGGACGTCACTGCGATGGCAACGAGCGAATTTACGATCACACCGAGGTTGCCCCTGGAGAGGCCGAGAAAGAAGAATGCGAGCAGGGAAACCTGGAGGATACGGCTTACCTGTTCCTGTCGTCGATCGGATATCCCGAGATGCGAGCGAATCCTCATCCGATCCGTCTCCTGACCCACGCGGGAATCCTGTACTGTATGCTCGGTGCCCTGCGGAAGTAAAGGGCGAATACGATTCCGGCCCCGATACCGGTTGCCGTGGCCGCGACGAACTCCCACATCAACGTCTCCAGCGCCGCCTGTTCGACTGCCTGGGATACGGGAGGCGGGACCGGATAGATGAAGGTCGTTCCGAGATAGACGTCGGATACCCACTGGACGACCGCCCAGGCACCGATCGCGGCCATGGTGGCCACGACGACGAAAAAGATCGCAAACCACGTCGTCATTTTCACCGCCGTGAACACGTCGAGTTCGACGGCGACGATCAGGGCGAGACCTGCAACTGCGGCGTAGGTCGCGATTTCGCGACCGAGACCGGAGCCAAGTAACCCACGTCCAAGCAGTGGGAACATCACGAGCAGGAGGACCTCCCAGGGGAGCATGATACGGGCGTCCTTGAACGCAATCGGCGGGATTACCCCGACGACAACAATGAAGAGAACGAAGACGAACCACACCCAGTCCGCGTCGAGGAGACTTTCCACCCCAATCAACCCGAGAAGGCCGAGGAGAATCCATCCGATCACCGCGTTCCAGGTTGCATTCGTGAGCACAGCAACGAGGTCGCCCCACTGTGGCATCACTAGCCCTTCGACCGGGCGAGTATGAAAACGTTGGCGCCAGCAGGCCTGACAGTTAGAAATTATATCGAGACCGACAGTCCAACCACCCGGAACGTGATAGAAAACCTAAACCGGGAGTGAAAGGCCGAGACGGGATAGGACGTACGCGATGGCGTAGGCCATCCCTCCGACGCTTATCGCCCCCATTCCGGTGATCAGGACCGTCCAGAGGTGGGGCGTTCGAATCCGCGTTCCGAGGTATGTCTCCGTCCACGGTCGAAGGAGTGATCCGTCCGCTGAAAGCGGTAGCAGCGCCATTCGCACCCGGCGGTGCCACGAGCCCCCGGTCGGTATTCGGCCGGGAAAGCGGTCCAGTCGCGGAACCAGGCCCACGAACCCGACGGAGAGGACGCTGAAGACGAACTGGTAGGATGTCTCGAGCGTCGGTGCGGGAATCACCAGCGCAGCGAGGCCGTACGCACCACCGAGGGCGGCTCGCGGCCGGAGGTGCGTTTTGAGTGACACGTTGCTGAGTCTGGCGATCGCCAGGATTCCCACCCAGATGGCCACGATTTCGACGAAAAACGCCCCCAGGAGGTGGAGAGTCGGGTCGGCCGCGATTGTTAGTCTGTTCTGGAAGACTTCGACGCCGAGTGGGTACAGAAGGGCGGGCGGTTGGCCGGTGAAGAGGTCGCCGAATGGATGTGTAATCAACCCCACCGACGCGGCACCGAAAATCGGGCCAATACCGATATTGAATTCCCTCGCGAGTAGACCGAGGAATGCGGCGCCGACGAGGAAGGCCGCAAAGACGAGGAGCGATGCCGGCGACATGCCACGTCCCAGGAGAATGCCCAACCCAGCGAGCAGACCGAGTCCGATGACCCGATATTGGCGACGTCCAGCGAGGAGTGAAACGCCGACCGAGACAGGGAGGGCGACGACGAGTGAGTGCGTAATCGACCGATGGACGACCGTCGAGGCCCGCCAGAACCCTGACGCGAGTGCGAACGGGTCGAGGGTATCGACCTGGAGCAGTCCGTGGAGGGCGTAGAACATGTCCACGTCAGGTATCGTGGCGAACGCGAAAGCGAACAGGCCCAGGGTGAGCGCTCGTTCGCGGGACCAGCCCCACGTGTAGGCGGTGAGGCCCACGAGGGCGAGCGCTACTGCCCCGTGCCCGACGAACATACCTCGATTTGGCGATACCCACTGTTAAACTAACCGCCCTGTTTTCGAGGCGTTGGCTCGTCGAATATAGTAAACGCAACGTTGGAATAATCCATTCATAATTTTGGTACTATTATTGGATAGTACTGTAGAGGTTGTTTAATAGATTATGAAATTAATTATAACGATTATAATACTATTGTGGAAACTAACTTAATAATAGTTATAGATACCAATTAATATCATCAAGATATAAATAATATAATAATATTCAATCACTCTATATTTTAGCTTAATACAACAATATACACAGATCAAACTATACATTTATGATTGCAATCAATAATATAATACTCATCAAATCTGTTATATCGATGGATTTATTATAATTTAACAATATATGATACAACTAATATAATAATATTGATATAAATAAAATAAATTATTATAATAGATAGAACATATACTCATAAAGATATATTAATAGATAGGATGTATATTAATTAATAGAAAATATGCAACTGAATTAAAAACATAAATCAAAATACCCATACGAACAACGAAACTAATCTATTCACTCAATCAATCACCGAGTTGGCGTTGTTTTATTCATCGTGTCTTCTCGTCTCGCCCGCTTCTCGCTTCCGATTGTAAATCTCATTCTTGATCCGGATGGGAACGTCGTCACCACGCATCCGATACGTAGGAGGAAATTCTCCCCGGGCCAATCGGAAAAATTCCATCGTCCGCTTCGGGAACATCGTATCACTCCTCCTCCACCATCTCGAGAGGAGCCAGGACCGGGGTATAAGACGGTCGGATCAACGGATCGGGCCCGAGAAACGAGGGAGTAGTGAAACGGCATCGAGACTCGTGGTGTTGGGATGACTTTAGGGCCCTCCGCGTTCTGGACATCAGTATGACTCGCGTCGTCGTTCCGGTGCGGTTCCCCCTGACGGAGCACTCCCGTCAGACTCTCGCCGCCGCCATCGACATCACGGAGGCACAGGAGGACGGTGAGTTGACTGTCCTTCACGTGAACCCGTATCAGACGGAAACACGTGTTACCAGAACGGATCTCAAACGGGCCGTCGAACGGTCGTTCGGGAGCCTTCCACACGTCCGGTACGTGGTCCGCCGGGGATTCCTCGTCGAACAGAGCATCCTCGAGGAAGTGGCCTCCCAGGACGCCGACGTGGTCGTCATCGGTGATAAACAGATCAGTCGCTGGCGCCGTTCTCTCCGTCGGTTGCTCGGCGAACCTGACATCGAATCGTTCCTTCGCCGAGAACTCGACTGCGACCTCCGGATCGTCTAGGTTCGATCCCGGGCGTTCTCCTCGATTTTGACTCTGGCTTCTCCACTCGTCTCATCGAAGACGTGATGCTGGTGTGGGTAAGCGATCGAGACGTCGTCGGCCGCCTCGAACTCCGACCAGATCGCGTCGTGAACGTTTGACCTGATCGTCGGAATGCGGTAGGGTTCCTCGGCCCAGTACCGGAGTTCGAGCGTGATGCCGTGATCCCCAAACGACTGGACGAGCGCCGTCGGGGCCGCAGGATACCGAGCGCTCCCGATCCGGATGTCAGGGCCGGAATCGATGACGCCAGGGACCTCGGCCGCCGACTCCTCGAGAATTCGTCTGGCTTCGTCGAGGTCCCCTTCGTAGGTCATTCCCACCGAGAGCGAGAGCCTCGTCCGTTCGTCCTCCGCCGAGAAGTTGATGACGTCGCGTTCGCGGATGGTCGAGTTCGGAATGACCATGAAGGTATTGTCGACGGTGAATATCTTCGTGTACCGGAGGGTAATGTCCTCCACGAATCCCCGGCGGTCCACGTCCCCGAGTTCGATCATGTCACCGATCTCGTAAGGCTGATCGGCCAGCACGAAGAGTCCGTTTATGATACTACCGACGATCGGGGCGAGGATCAGGCCCAGCACGGCGGAGAACACGGTGACGGAGAGGGCAATCGAAGTGATCGGGAGGCCGATCAACCGGAACGCGACCAGGACCCCGATCACCAGAACGACCAACCTGATCGACCGAAGAATCGTTCGGGTGATGCTCGGTCGCACGAACCGTCGCGCCACGCGACGACTGAGGAACCGGACCAGAGCCCGTCCGAGGTACCAACTCGCCACGAGGACGAGAAAGGCATATAACCACCCGCTTTCCAGGAGAAGCGTCGGCCAATCGGCGGGTGGGGGAAGTGCCATGACCGGCGAATCGACTGGAGGGGAAAAAACCGTTGTGTTGTGGGATACGCGTCCCGAGGAGTGCTGTGACGTCCTCCGACGTGCGTCGAGTTTCGGGGAGGCAGTTCGGCATTTGCCACCCCTGCGTTCCCGCCGGCGAGGACGTCATTGGACGCCACAAACAGTACCAGTCCAGTGAGCAAATTCGCCAGGACTGGACAGGTCATAGTAACTACTGGGGAGGATCAGGCCTCGATTAAATACTGGCCGGGGGGGGGGGGGAATTGGGGATCGGTGACTGTCGGAAAATTCGGAGACGAACACCGAACCAGCCGGGACCCTCAGCGACGAGTTATCCCCTCGTCGGTGATGACCCGTTCGATCAATCTGGTCGGTGTCGCGTCGTAGGAGGGGTTCGCCACGTCGAATCCCTCTGGCGGTTCGCGGATCACCTCGCTGGGAGACCGATAGTCGTTCTCGAACCGGAAGCCGCCGTCGACGATCTTCGCACTCGATCCCGAGACCGTGACGGGAACGTCGAGATCCGCGGCCGTCGCCGCGATCGGGTACGTGCCCACTCGATTGTACAATCGGTCACCGATGATACAATCCATACCCACGACCACCTCGTCTACCTCCGGGAGGTAGTGTCCGGCCGCGCTGTCGACGATGAGCGTCGGTTCGATCCGGTCGATTTCTCCGAGTACCCGTGCCGTCTTCCGGCCGAGATGCCTGGGCCGTGCCTCCGTCACGAAGACGGACATGTGCTTTCCGTCTCGGGCGGCGGACTCCAGTGCCTCGAGGACGGTCGTGGAGTAGTCGTGTGTGAGGATCGTCGACTCGTCTTCGAGTTCCCGGGCCGTCGCCTCCGCGGCCCGGTGTTTCGCGTTCTCTATCACCGAGACGACTTCCTCGATGACGCCTTCGGTTCGTGCCTTCGCCTCCTCGACCGTCCCGGGATCGGCGTCCATGACCGTCTCGACGATTTCCCGCTGGGTGGTGATGAGTGAGGCGTGAGAGGGACTCGCCCGACGGAGGACGTTACTATTGCGTTCGAGACTCCTGAGGTAGTCCTCCACGCTCGGGTACTCCTTCTCGAGGAGGGATGAGAGCGCACGTGCTGCTTTCACCGCGACGACCGAGGAACTGTGGGTCCGCATCTCGCGGATCTCCTCGGCGGTCTCGTCGATCATACCACCATCCTCCGGTGACGGCGACATATGCCTTCCGACCCCGTTCAGCCCTTGATGTTCGCCACCGGGTACGTCCGGACCACTTTATCCCCGATGCCGAGTTCGTCAGACACCCTGACCACCTCGTCGACGTCCTTGTACACGCCTGGTGCCTCCTCGGCGATCGTGGCGCCACTCTGGGCTTTGACGTAGATCTGGCTCTGCTCGCGGAGTTCGTCCTGGACGTCGCCACCCCAGTACTCCTGTTTGGCCTGGGTCCGACTCATGAGGCGACCGGCGCCGTGCGCGGTCGAACCGAAGGATTTGGCCATCGACTCCTCCCCACCACGGAGAACGTAACTCCCCGCGCCCATCGACCCGGGAATGATGATCGGCTGGCCGACGTGCCGGTACGCCTCGGGAACGTCCTCGTGGCCGGCCGGGAAGGCCCGCGTCGCGCCCTTGCGGTGCACGAAGAGTTCTTTTTCGACCCCGTCGACCGTGTGTGTCTCCTTCTTCGCGATGTTGTGCGCCACGTCGTACAACAGCGACATGTCGAGGGCCTGCCACTCGGTGTCGAACACGTCAGCGAATACCTGTCGCGTCTGGTGCATGATCAACTGCCGGTTCACCCAGGCGAAGTTGATGGCGGCGTTCATCGCCCCGTAGTAGGACTCGGCGAGTTCGCTTCCTGCCGGTGCCGCCGCGAGTTCTTTGTCCGGCAACGACGCGAGGAGATCCTCGTGGGTCTGTTCGATCTTCCTGAGGTAGTCAGTGCAGACCTGGTGGCCCAATCCGCGGGAGCCACAGTGGATCAGGACCACGATCTGGTCCTCCTCGAGGCCGTAGGCGTCTGCGACGTCTTCGAGGAAAATGTCGGTCACGCGCTGGACCTCGAGGAAGTGATTTCCGCTTCCCAGACTTCCGATCTGCTTTCTCCCGCGATTCTTCGCCTCATCGGAGACCGCCCCGGGGTCGGCTTCCGCCCTGAACCCGTTGTCCTCGCAGTGCTCGAGGTCCTCCTCTATGGCGTAGCCGTTATCGAGAGCCCACTTCATTCCCCTGTCGAGGATTTCGTTTATCGTGCTGGTCGTTCCCTGGACAACACCCCCTCCGCCGAGCCCGGAGGGGATGGCCTCGAAGAGTTCCTCGACCAGGGTCTCTTCCATTCCACGAACGTCGTCGTACGTACGGTTCGTCTTCACCATCCGGACGCCGCAGTTGATGTCGTAGCCGACGCCCCCGGGGCTGATCACGCCCGATTCCGCGTCGATTGCGGCGACGCCCCCGACCGGGAAGCCATAGCCCTGGTGACCGTCGGGCATACAGATCGCGGGCGATTCGATACCGGGCAGGTGGGCGACGTTTTGAATCTGGGTCAGCGTGAGGTCGTCGGCGATCTCCTCGAGGAGGGACTCGCTTGCGTACACGCGCGCCGGAACCCGCATCCCGTCCTGTGCTTCGATCTCCCACGTGTAGTCTGCCACCTTCGTCAGTGTGATTCCGTCGGCGTCGAATGTTTCCATACCTCGGAGTCGGGTCTTCAGCCTAGAATACGTTTCGACGACGTTGGGTGCCGCGACCGGCCACGGCCCGGATACCTTCGGGACCCTGTGTTCCAATACCGACAACACGGACGGTCCTCCGGGATTTTCTCGCTCCAGGACCTCCACGTTGAGTGAGACCTCCACGTCGAGTCTGACCTACACGTCGA
>JBDGTL010000092.1:6681-8660 GCA_042216905.1 Halodesulfurarchaeum sp. | reverse complement strand
CACGTCGAGTCTGACCTACACGTCGAACACCACGTACGCGAACCACCCCGACGCCTCCTCGCGGATCTCCATTTGCGAATACGTGACTGCTTTCAGGTCTCTTGCCGCAACCTCGGACAACGGGATCCCCCGTGCCGACCCAGTGAGTCGCCATCCATCGTCGGTCTCCTCGACCGTCGCCTCGTTGTCGACGGGGAGGACCTCTCGGACGTCACGCTCGTAAATCAGTCGGTCGAGGTACTCGAAGAGGAGGGCCTCCAGACTCTCTGCCCGTTCTTCGACGTCGAATCGGGTACCAGTCTCAGCGGGAACGTCCTCGGCCATGGCCTCGGCCATGCCGTCAGCCGTCGCCGCGAACACGCCCCCGAGCGTCACTGCCCGGGCTGCTACCGCCACGTCCGCCGTGTGATCCCGGAGTTCGTATGACATACCGTATGGAACAGCTGTCTCTCCCGAATCGTCCGCGTGTCTGGGCCTTGAAGTTGGCTGTTCGATCCCGCGAACGAAATTCTCAATGTACCTGCGCGTCACACGGCTTTTGTGACGACGACCCATCGGGATCGATACGTCGTCTCCGGCGTCATGGGATCGGTCCACTTCGCGTTTCACGTCTTCATGCGACTCGTTCCACCGTTGATTCCGGTTCTCGCTGTCGAACTCGGCCTTCCCCTCTGGAAACTCGGGCTCCTCCTGAGTGTCTACCTCGGCGCTTCGTCGCTCGCTCTCCTCCCGGCCGGGATGCTTTCGGATCGAGTCGACAGGCGGTACGTCCTGACCGGCGGACTCCTGCTCACGAGTTCAGGCTATCTCCTCTTTGCGTTCGCTCCTGCCGTCTCACGGTGGCTCCCGACACTCTCGGTGGGGTCGACGGCTATCGGGGGGACCGTTTTCGGAATGTGCGTGGCGATGTTCGTCTCGGGCGTCGGGTCGAGCGTCCACATCCCGGTGGGCGTGCCGATCATCACCAGTACGGTCGAGGAGGACACGGGGACGGTTCTCGGGTTCTGGGGTGGGGCGTCGAAAGTCGGCGACGCGACGACCCCCGCCGTGGTCGGCGTTTTGATACTCACCTACACGTGGAACCGGATCGTCCTCGGCTTCGCCATCGCCGGGATCGCCTTCACCCTCGGGCTCTTTGTCCTCCTCGGCGATGACCGGTTCACTACCCGGCCAGTCGCCGACGACTCGAACGCGAGTACTGAACGACAGGAGGACGCGGATGAGGAGACGAACGAAGCGGACGATGGCTGGCGCCGGGACCGGCGCGTGTACTGGTACCCGATGGTGGTCCTCATGCTGTATTTCGCCGGGTATCAGATCGCGAGCCAGGGCGTCGTCACCTTCACGCCGACGTTCGTAACGGGTATCTACGGGTATCACTTCTCGTTCGCGGGCGTGACGTTCGCCCCCGAATCATTCTCCGACTTCGCCCTATCGGTACTCCTGGTGGGCGGCGCACTCAGTCGGTTCGGCGCGGGATTTCTCGTCGACGCGTTCGACCACAGGACCGTTTTGCTCGGGGCACTTCTCGTCGCGGCCGCCGCCCTTCTCGTGTTCACGTTCGTTCCCCTGGGCCCAATTTCCCTGCTCTTGACAGTGGCGGTCTTCGGTGCGGCCATTTACGGAAACGCCCCGGCACGCGATTCGCTCATCAGTGACCTCTCTCCCGCGGGCCGCGAGGGCCGGACGTTCAGTTACCTGTGGACCGCATCACGGGTGTTCGGCGCCCTCTCGCCGGTCGTGGTGGGGTACATGGCCGACACCGCCGGGATCCGACGCGGGTTCGGTTACCTCTCGATGGCCGTCGTCGTCGCGGCGCTGGCGGTATCTCTTTTGTTCTCCCGGCGAGTGTACGTCGCGACGAGTCGATAGTGGATTGTTCCGACATCAAAACGTCAGGTACCGCTTCACCGTCGTGGTATCTGGCGTCCGCTTTGCCAATATATTCTACTTTCTATTATTAATATGTAATATACTCT
>JBDGTL010000092.1:0-6581 GCA_042216905.1 Halodesulfurarchaeum sp. | reverse complement strand
GGCGTCCGCTTTGCCAATATATTCTACTTTCTATTATTAATATGTAATATACTCTCACTTTGCCAATATACTTTACTCTATGTTGTTGATATGTAATATACGCCCACTTTGCCAATATATACTGTATGTCCGGGTTATCAATATATAATGGATATTGTCGTGTGGTTCCCCTTCCGAAATGTCCCACCGTACCTTTCCCACGCGACCGACGGGGTCACGGCAAACCACACCCATCAACCGAGGCCAGGGTAAACGAACCCACCAACCGAGGCCCCGTCCAACCACACTCACCAAATCAGGCCACGATAAACGAACCCACCAACCCGGGACATGTCCCCAGGCTGGGCAGGCCGAGTGCCTCGGGGTCGTCCAAGAATCGGAGATTCTCGTAATGACGAGACGGCTTCGCCGTCTCGAACCACTTGACTCCGAGGCGGTTCACCTGCACTGATCACTCCGATCCGGTTTCTGGGGATGGATATACGGGCACTCGAACCGACGATTTCGGCTTTGATGGCCCCAGTATCGTCGAATTCTCCGGTATACAACAGAATTATATTTCGGGACCGGGTACGATTTCGTAGTGAGCGTCACGATCGAAATTTCGGACGTACACCCGGGTGAGGACGACTACCTCAAGCCGGCCTGGGAGTTGAAGGAGGACATCCGGAAGGCGGAAGACCTCCTCAAGCAGCGCTGGGGGTTCTTCGCCGACGCCTACCGTCGATCACGGGTGTTCGTTATCCACGACGAAGAGACCCTCGTCGGGTTCGTGGCGGCCCGACGGGACGGCTACATCCTCTTTCTCGGAATACATCCGGACTACCGGGGTCGGGGCTTCGGCAAACGACTCGTCGCGAAGGTGGCAGACCAGTCTGACACGATCTCCTGTCACGCCAGGGCCTCGAATGAGAACGCCCTTGCTTTCTACGAACACCTCGGGTTCGAACGGGTCCGGAAAATCGAGGACTACTACGAGGATGGCGAGGACGCCTACTACCTGAGATTGGGTGACGAGGATCGACTTCTCGATAAGATCTCCGATTTCCTCCGCGGATCGTGATCGCTTTCGGGCGACGCGCACGATAGGGCTTTTTACCGGGGCTACCGTACCCCGAGGTCGATGGAGGAGCGAACGCGGGCGTATCTCCGCGGCAGATTCAGGGACTTCTACCGTCGGTCATCCCCGGCGGAACCCCCGGGCGCCGCACAGCGTGAGTGGGGCTACATCCCCTGGACCGAGGGCCCGGACTCCACGATGATCAGACATCGGTCGGCCTACGATCTCGGGGACCTCGGGGACTTCCTCCGGCGAGAGCGCCCGCGCCACGTCTACTTCTCCGCCGGCTACTACGAGGACCCGAGCGCCAGGCAAATGGCGGAGAAGGGCTGGCAGGGTTCCGATCTCGTCTTCGACATCGACGCCGACCACCTCCCGGGCGTCGATCCGGCGGCGGACTCCTACGAGTCGATGCTCGCTTCCTCGAAGGACGCACTCCTCGATCTCCTCGACCTTCTGGAGACGGATTTCGGCTTCGGGGACCTGCGGGTCGTCTTCTCCGGTGGCCGGGGTTACCACGTCCACGTCCGGGACGAATCCGTCAGGAGAACCGAACGGGCACAACGACGCGAAATCGTGGATTACGTCAGGGGAAACGGCCTCTCGCTCGAATCCCTCGTCACGAAGCGAGCGGTCGGCGGTCGGGGGCGAAAGACCCCGACGACCCAGCGGACGATTCCGATAGACGGGGGATGGGGCCGTCGTGTCGTCTCCCACATCGAGTCCTTCGTAAAGGAGTTGCTCACTCTGGAGGAGGACGACGCACTCTCCAGACTTCGGGAGATCGACGGGGTGGGAGAGAAGAACGCGAGAGCGATTCTAAACGTCGTTCGGGAGAACACCGAGGAGGTCACACGCGGAAACGTCGACGTACATCCCGCGTTCCTCCCCGTGGCGAGGGAGATGGTCGAGCGAGCCGTGATCGAAGACGCCTCGCCGATCGACGAACCAGTGACGACGGACACGCACCGTCTCATCAGGCTCCCCGGGTCGCTTCACGGTGGGACCGGCCTTCGAGTCGTGCCCCTCGATCGCGATTCGATCGAGGCGTTCGACCCACTGTCCGACGCGGTCCCGGAGACGTTCGTCGGCCACGAGATCGCCGTCGAGGTGACCGAAACCCGGACCGTTTCACTCCGCGGGGAAACTCTTAGTGTCACGCCGGGCAATATCACCGTACCGGAGTACGCGGGGATCTTCCTGATGACCCGCGGCTGGGCCGAGAAGGCCAGAGAGCCGTGATGGACCTCGAGGAATTACGCTCGGTACAGACACGGGAGCGCGCCACCGACGGACTCCAGGACCTGCGGGACTCCTTTTACGAGGACGTCGCGACCTACCTTGGGAATCTCCGGGACACCCGGGACGAGGTCGCAGCCGAGTCCGAGGACCCGTTTCGCGACCCGGAGGTGAACGACCTCACGGACGAGATCGAGACCGCAGAGCAGGTCGCGGAGGCGATTTACGAGCGACGGATCGGGAAACTCCTCAAGGAAGCGAGTCTCGCCGCCTCCGGCATGTCGGAGGACCCGGCCGGACTCACGAACGAGGAGCGCGACCTCTACCGGACGATCGTGGACGAGATCGAGGAGAACAAGTCCCGGGTTCTTGAGCGACTACTGGACCGGGAGCAGACGAACGCGCCAGTTGATTCGCCTGGCGGGTCGAGTAATGACGCGGAAACGCGCTCGGAAACAGGCGCGAAACCAGTCGAGACGCATCGATCTGGGGCCGACGGCGACTCCGACGTCGGATCGACAGGCACCCCCGGCCCGTCCGTGGGGGAGGAGGATCGACCGAGGTCCGGGACCGCAGCCGGGTTTGAGGACGACTCCGCCATCGATTCGGAGGCGGAATCCACGTTCGAGTCCGAACCCTCCAGTGAGTCTGAGCACGACCGCTCGGAGGAGTCTGCGGGGACGGGTCCTCGTGAGTCCGACTCCGAACCGACGAGGCAATCGAACGAGGGTGGATCCCCGAACGCACCCCAGTCGACAGAACCGGGTCACCCCCATTCTAGAAGTACGCATCGAGATGGCGACACCAGAGATACCGGGACAGACCCGGAGGACGACGGGACAGACCTGGAGGGCGACCAGACAGACCCGGAGGGCGACCAGACAGATCCCGCGTCGGCCCGAGACCGTGACCCGCCAGACTCGACTGCCGCTAACTCGTCGGCTCAGACCTCTCCCGCGAAGGAGGGATCAGGCCGTTCCGACAACAGTGCTGACGGGGACGATAATCGGGCGGATCGCGACTCGATTGATCGGATGAAAGTCCGGATTACCGAGGACGTCGGCGAGATCCTCGGTGTCGACCAGCGCTCGTATTCGCTGGCGACCGACGACGTCGTTGATCTACCCGAAGAGAACGCGATGCCGTTACTCGAGAACGACGCGGCAGAACGGGTGAAGGAACCGGGAATCGGTGTCGACGAGCGTAAAACGTGACCCGTCCACCGACCGTCTGGGCCGTACTGACGGGTTACTGGAAGGTCCGACCGGTCAGGGCATCCTCCTCTTCGTCCGGGCCGGCCTTCTTGAACCGCTCTTCGATTTCTTCATAGCGCTCCTCGACCTCCTCGTCGACGCTCGGAGCGACCTCATCGAGTGCCGTCTCGAAGTGCGACATGGTTATCCGGACGTTCTCGACGCCCTGTTCTGCTTCCTCCGGATCGACGCTGTCGATGAACTCCCGGGTGGGCTGCATCGTGGCCTCGCGAACGACGGCCTCGATGTCGGCTCCGACGTAGTTTTCGGTCCGGGCTGCGAGGGTGTCGAGGTCCACGTCCGCTGCGAGGGGTTTATCCTTCGTGTGCACCTCGAAGATGGCCCGGCGGGCCTCCTCGTCCGGAATGGGGACGTGGACGTGTCGGTCGAGTCGGCCGGGGCGGAGGAGTGCCCTGTCGATCAGGTCCGGGCGGTTCGTGGTCGCGATGACGACGACGTCCTCCAGGGCTTCGATCCCGTCGAGTTCGGTGAGTAACTGGGAGACGACGCGCTCTCCGACCCCGGAGTCGCCCATGTGTCGACCGCGTTCGCCAGCGATCGAGTCGATTTCGTCGAAGAAGATCACCGTCGGGGCGTTCTGTCTCGCTTTCTGGAAGATTTCCCGGACGCCCTTCTCGGACTCGCCGACGAACTTGTTGAGGAGTTCGGGTCCTTTCACCGAGATGAAGTTGCTCCGGGACTCGTTCGCGATTGCCTTCGCCAGGAGCGTCTTCCCGGTTCCGGGTGGCCCGTAGAGCAGGACACCGCGGGGCGATTCGAGGTCCATCGTCTCGAAGACCTCGGGATACTCGAGCGGCCACTGGATCGTCTCCTGGAGGCGCTTTTTCGTGTCTTTGAGCCCTCCGACGTCCTCCCAGGACACGTCCGGCACCTCGAGGAAGACTTCGCGGAGCCCCGATGGGGTGATCCCCTTCATGGCCTCCGAGAAGTCCCCGTTCGTCACCTGGATGGTCTCGAGAATCTCGGCGTCGATCTCTTCGGCCTCGAGGTCGATCTCGGGCCTGATCCGGCGGAGGGCGTTCATCGCCGCTTCCTTGGCGAGTTGCTCGATGTCCGCGCCGACGAAGCCGTGGGTGACCTCGGCGTATTCGTCGAGGTCCACGCCGTCGGCAAGTGGCATCCCCCGGGTGTGGACCTGGAGGATCTCCTTCCGGCCGGGCATGTCAGGGACGCCGATCTCGATCTCGCGGTCGAATCTGCCGCCCCGCCGAAGGGCGGGGTCGATCGCTTCGATGCGATTTGTCGCCGCGATGACCACCACGTCGCCGCGCTCCTCGAGCCCGTCCATCAGGCTGAGGAGCTGGGCGACGACCCGGCGTTCGACGTCGCCCGAGGTCTCTCCCCGCTTCGGAGCGATGGAGTCGAGTTCGTCGATGAAGATGACGGCCGGGGCCTTCTCCTCTGCTTCCTCGAACACGTCACGGAGTTGCTCTTCTGATTCCCCATAGTACTTCGACATGATCTCCGGACCGGAGATCGTCTCGAAGTGGGCGTCGATCTCGTTCGCGACCGCCTTCGCGATCAGGGTCTTCCCCGTTCCGGGCGGGCCGTGGAGCAGGACGCCCTTCGGCGGTTCGATCCCGAGTTGCTGGAAGAGTTCGGGGTGTCGCATCGGGAGTTCGACCATCTCGCGGACCTGCTCGAGTTCCTCCTCGAGGCCCCCGATATCCTCGTACGTAATGGATGGCGTCTTGGTATCGGCGGTCTCCTCGGTGGAGATGTCCTCGGCCGGGCGTTCGCTGATCCTGATTTCGGTCGAATCCGTGACGACGACCGTACCCGAGGGGTCGGTCTCGGCGACACGGAGTGGGATCTGCTGTCCGGAGACCGTCGTCAGGCCGCCGAACCCGAGCGAGACCGGAACTGTCTGGCCGGTCGTGACCGGGCGACCGGAGAGTTTGTCCCGGATCATCGGTTCGACGTTGCCCCGGATCCGGAGGTTCTGGGGCAATGCGATGGTGACCGACGTCGCGGGTTTGATGTCGGCCTTCGTGACCGTCACGCGATCGTCGATCTTGACGTTCGCTTCCTGTCTGAGCCGGCCATCGATCCGGATCACGTCCTGTCCCTGGTCTTCGGGATATCCCGGCCAGACGCGTGCGACCGCTCGACCCTGGTCGGACCCTTCGATGACGATGTAATCGCCGTTCTCGAGGTCGAGTTCCTGCATCGCCTGCCGGTCGATGGCAGCGAGTCCTCGCCCCGCGTCTTTCTGCTTGAGGGGTTTGACGGTGAGTTTCATGCCCTCGCTCATTCTGTATTCACCTCGATGGTGAGGATGCCATTAGTGATACCGGTGTTTTCGACGCCCGAATCGGGCAGGTCGAGTTCGTACTGTGACTCCCCCCTGGGGCCGTCGACGACCACGAGGACGACGTCCTCGAGGACGTCCACGTCTGCCGTGACCTCGGGCCCTCCGAGGTCTGCCACGATGAGCGATTCGTCGTCGTAGTCGTAGCGACGCACCGGCAACGCCGACCGGACCTGTTCTTCACGTGCCATAATCCTAACCCCACGTAATTCGTACTACTATTTAAAACTTTCGTATACAAAATCGCAAGCAGGCAACGGGTTCGATGTTTTTGGATCGTATTGTGGTTTACACGTCCTTCCGGATTATCGAGACGGCAGTATCGCGGGGCCAGGGATAGCTCTCGTCGGTCACGCTCCACCTGTCGGTCAGGTCTCACTTGCGATCGAAGACTATCCCAGTCGGTGGTATTAATCGGTCTCGGAGCAAGTTGCTCACGATGGCAGAGCCGACGGGCGAATCGGGGACGAGCGGCGTCGATTACGGGTGGATACTCCAGGTCACATTCGTCCTTTCCATCGTTCTCGGCGTCCCGGTCGTCGCCGGACTGTCCGCATTCTCGTCGCTTCCCACCTGGGAGGCACGGGCGGGATTCGCGGTCCGTGTGGGTGCCACCGTGTGGCTGGTGATTGGGATATGTGTATATGCGTACGCACGGTGGATATCCGATAATCGCTGATAACCCACTTATCACTCG
>JBDGTL010000013.1:0-17217 GCA_042216905.1 Halodesulfurarchaeum sp. | reverse complement strand
GTCCGCGACATTTACGTGTATGTTTTCTTGACTCTAACCTTACTGAAGGGGCCAGTTCCCATTATAGCTGATCCTCCTACCGCCGCCATGACCTGTCCCACATTGAAATCGCCTCTTTTCATTTTGCAACTACGGAAATAGCCGAAGGAAGATATTTAAGACTGTAAATCACTCGAACGGGGTTGGGTTCCTCACAGATTTGCAGCGAGGTCGGCATCCGCCACAAGATCCATCGATACGTCGAAATCCCGAGTAACAGTTTCACCCGTTCGAATGAATAGACCAAAGCTGAGCCAGTCACCAACTCCAAGCGTCAAGTCTTCGGCTATGAGATCAGTACTACTACTGCTGGGATCCCTGGCTTCGAATCCGGTTGTGGGATCGTGGACCATAAATACCGGTCATACTAATTGCCTGTCCCTCGAAATTCCCGACGTGATCATATGGTCGATTTGAAGCTTGTGGGTCCATGTACATCCCAGCTTCCCCAGGGTCTTTGGGGCTTCCAGCATATCCATTTCCACCGTCAGGAGTGACATAATCAGGAGTGATGCTATCTGGATCCACATAAACGAAGACTGGTTGGGTCCCTTGATTCTGAATTCTGAAGATATCGAGTATATTCGTTTCCGATTCAAGATTAAGACCCGATCCTCCATTACCAGTATCCGAATTATCTAGGTTAATGCTAACTTCCCCATTCGATACTTCCGCATATTGGCTATTTGGACCGGTGCCAGCCGTGGTCAGCCTTAGTAAGGCGTTGCTATCATCGGCAACTGAAACTGAAACTGTGCGCTCAGCTCTAACGCTGGAGAACGCACCCGTACCCATTGCAGCCGCCGAACCGGCGGCGACCGATCCCATTCCGATCAGGAACTTGCGTCGTTGCATGGTTGGTATTCTCCGTCAGGCGCATTCCCACGGGGACCACGTCCCAGGGGTCTGCGCTCATCACCCCGTACAAAGTACTCCCATACTGTATTGACACGATTTCCGGCTATTCAACGACTTACTGAGGTAATTTCGACGTCCATCAATGGAAAGTATCCATCGTTCTACTCCACCGAAATAATCCCATTCCATCGTCTCAGGTGGACCGTGAAAGTATCATCTATTAGTAAATGGGGCAATTAATTCGGCGCTACACAACCCGAATCGAACAATTTTCCAACAGTATATCCCGAATATAGACAGCAATGGACACTTTTATTATAGTGGGCCGAATCACGGTATGACGCGTGGCACACGGTCCGTCATGCAAGGGGTAGGGGACCCAATGTCAACTGAACTGTCCAAAGACGACCTGTACGAAGTGCTTTCGAATCGGCGTCGGCGATATACCGTCCACGCCCTCCAGGGCAACGACGGTCCGATGGAAATCGGAACAATCGCCGAGAAAGTGGCAGCCTGGGAAAACGGCATCGAACGGAACCGCCTCTCCTACGACGAACGAAAGCGCGTATACACCGCCCTCCAGCAAACCCACCTCCCGAAAATGGAGGAGAAGGGTGTCGTTGAATACGAGAAGAACCGTGGAATCGTGAAGCCCACGTCGGCGCTCGAGGACGTCGACGTGTACATGGAGATCATCCAGGGACGGGAGATTCCATGGAGCCAGTATTACGTCGGTCTTTCCGTGGTTTCGACTGCCTTACTGGGAGCCGTCGCGCTGAACGCCTGGCCGTTCACGCTGCTCCCGGACATGGCCTGGGCGGTGTTCATCGTCGTGACCTTCCTGGTGTCCTCGCTCGGGCACTGGTACTACTCGACGACGCTCGGTGCCTCGGACGGCGATCCACCCCCCGAACTGCGTGAATAAGATGCGACCACTACGATCTCTGAGTTACGTCCTGGCGGTGCTCGCGGTTCTGGCGATAGTCATGGGTGGCCTCGGCTTCAGTTCCGTCTCCGCCGAACGAGGAGTGCAGGTGGCAGTAGTAGATGACGCAGAGGCCTTCGTCGGGTACCAATCCGAGGACGTGACCGATGTTAAGGAAGGGGAGACAATCCCACTAGTAAAGGTAACAAATCGGTTCGAAACGGACGTCAACGTGACAGAAGTGGTCGTGAAATCGGGAAACCCGGAGCAAATCGACGTGGATGTCAAATCGACGCCATCGAATATCGATCCTGGTGAATCCGGAACGATACGGGGACGCGTGGATCAGTGTGAATGGTCGTCGTCCGCCGAGATCACAGCCACCGTGACGGTCAAGGGCAAGGGAATCCGGGCGACCCTATTCGGCGAGGGTGAAACTGTGGACCGTGAATTCACCGTTACGTGTGAATCCCCGATAGACTCCGTGGAATTTTACGGGGCCGGGAATGCGAGGATATACGGGCCGGCAGAATCTGTCTGGACCAAAATCAAAATTCTCGAGAAACAGAGCGGCTCACTCGAAAAAGAGACACTTTCCGCGAATACCAGTTCGTCCCTTCGAAGCCAACTGAACAGAACTCCGAGTGATTACACAATTGTGGGGGTTGGAATCTCCGGAGAATCAGGATATTACGTCCACCCTGCCTTCAACACCACGTCGTGTACGCTCGAGTCACCATACAATACAAGTTCTGTGACGACCCCAGATACCGATCCGTTCAAGAATTGCGAATGATGACTAAATTATAAAATATCTAATTAATCAGCGAATGTCGAGCCTCGAAACAGGACGATACACCAGACACCTACAAATGCCCCCTGACAGTATATGCCGACGACGGCAATGAGCGAAACACGGTGGTTACAGATACGGTCCGCGATCGGATCGTGGTTCTGGGTCATTGCCATCGTCCTCGCCGTCCTCGTACTCGTGGCAGGGGCCACCACGGTCCAGACCTATCAGTACCCAGGCACCACGACGGAGGAGCGGGTCGTGTCCTCGTGGTCGACACAGGGGTCTTTCTCCCATCGAGCAGAGGTCACGCGCAAGAACCCGGTGTTCGCCGTGAACACCACGCTCACGAATCGATCGATCTACTACCAGTCGGTCGCACCGGTCTTCAACGCCTCGTATACGTTCACGTACACTGGACCACCGACTGGTTCGGCGACCGTCGATTCGGTCGTGGTCCTCCAGATCCGGGCAGTGAGCGAGGGGGAGGAGAACCGCCAGGTGTACTGGAACCTCACCACGCCAGTCGCCAGGAAGGAGGTCACCGGGATCCAGCCTGGTGAACCGGTTACCGTTCGCTTCTCGCGGAATGCGAGCGCGATCGAGAACCGGACGAACGCCATCGCCGAGCAACTCGGTGGATCCCCCGGAACCATCCAGGCAAGATTCGTCGCCCGGACGACCATCGACGGACAGGTCGGATCCCAGACCGTCCGAACCACGGAACAGTACGCCCTCCCGATGTCCTTCGGCGAGAATACCTACTCCTTCGGCGACACCGGCCAGTTTATCCAGACCTACGAGCGCGTCGAGCAGTACACGGTCACGAAAACCTACGGGCCCGTCCGGAAATACGTCGCTCCCGGCGTGACAGGAATTGCCCTCCTGGGACTCCTCGTACTGGGGTGGATTCGCCTCCAGGGATCACACGAACTGTCGCCTGCCGAAGAAGACGAACTCTCGTTTCGAACCCAGCGCGAGGAGTTCGAGGAGTGGATCACCACGGCCACGCTTAAAGAATCCACAGACGAGGACCAGTCGGCCAATGTGGAATCACTCGAAGACCTAATCGACCTTGCAATCGACACCGACGAACGTGTCATCGAGGACCCGTCCCGCGATCAGTACCTCGTCACACACGAGGGGGTCACGTACCGGTACACGCCTCCGATTCCGATCGACGACGTCGATTGAACCGTCCGAGTTCCTGGGTGGGGCCGGGATCGACGATCTATCCAGTTGGGACGTTCGGATTTCCGAATCCGAAACGGACGATGGATTGCGGTCCACGTCCTGGGCCCAACCGTTCCGTAGCCGTCCTGCTCCAGACTCGTGAGTTCGACTGTCGAGTAATGGACGATTGTCGGGTAATGGACGAGTGGTGTGGTTCCACCGCTCAGTTGTATTTGAACGGCGCCGTTCGGCGGACGAACGGGAATTTCGATACGCAATCTCACTGATCCGGAACCCCGTCCTGCAGTTCCGCGACCGCAGTACGCCACTCCTCGGGAAACGGGATCGTCTCCTCGGCCTCGACGTCGTAGGCGACCTGGACGGTTTCGGCGGTCGCCACGATCCGGTCACCGAGTCGGATTTCGTACGCGAGGTCGAAACTGCTGTCCCCGATGGCCGTCATTTCGACGCCGACGCTTGCCGGACCGGTCCGGATATCGCCCTCGAAATCGATCGAAAGCGAGGCGATTAGCATGCTCCGCTCTTCGAGCGACAGACCGAGAGCCTCCTCGAAATACGCGATTCGAGCCTCTTCGAGGTAGGTCGCGTAGACGGCGTTGTTCACGTGGCCGAGGCGGTCACGGTCGACGTGCCGGACGGGGATCGAGGTCCGGAACGCGTACTCGCTCATGCGTCAGTTCCTGCGAGAGGTGGGACCTAAATCCACCGTCCGTCGAACCGTGACCCGGGTTTGGAAAAGCCCCCAGTACAGTATATAATGACCCGAACCTTTCCCCCCGATCGGTTCACGGGGTCTCGGAAAACGCGTTTGGGAGTGACCGAGCAGGAGTCTTGAGTTTGGACCGGAGCGCTGACTCTATCGAGTACGGTCCCGGCGGTGTGCCATCAGTCTTCAACGCCGGCGATGGCTGGGGCCCGCACGTCTCGATCGGTCTCTTCACCCTCGATGTCGTACGGGTAGGCCCCGCTCACACAACCTAGACAGAGGTCGTTTTCGGCCGATCCCACGGCATCCGCGACGGCCTCGATGGAGAGATACTCGAGACTGTCGACACCGATCCGCTCCCGGATTTCCTCCACGTCACGGTCCGGGGCGATGAGTTCCTCTCGCGTGGCCATGTCGATACCCATGTAACACGGGGAGGTGATGGGTGGGGAGCCGATCCTGACGTGAACGGACTCCGCGCCCGCCTCACGCAGCAGCGAGACCAGTTGTTTCGAGGTGGTTCCCCGGACGATACTGTCGTCGATGAGCGTCACGGAGCGGCCCTCGACCGTACTCCGGATGGGATTCAACTTCAGTCGGACCGCACGCTCCCGTGCTTCCTGGGTCGGCATTATAAAGGTCCGGCCCACGTACCGGTTCTTCATCAACCCCTCCGCGAACTCGACGTCCGCTGCCGCTTCCTGGTAGCCGGAAGCGAAGGCCCGTCCCGAGTCCGGGACTGGCATGACCACGTCGGTTTCGATCCCGTTCTCCTCGTAGAGTCGACGGCCGAGTTCGCGCCTGGTTTCGTAGACGAGTTTTCCGTCCAGGACCGAATCCGGCCGTGCGAAGTACACGTACTCGAAGAAGCAATGGGCAGTGTTCTCGCGTTCGACCAACTGGTAAGAATCGAATCCACCCCCGTCCTCCCGGAGCACGACGAGTTCGCCCGGCTTGACGTCACGAACGAGTTCCCCATCCAGCGTGTCGATGGCGGCACTCTCGCTCGCGAGTACGTACCCGTCGTCCAGTTTCCCGATGACGAGCGGTCGGTTGCCCTCCGGGTCGCGGAGCCCGAGGACGGTGTCGTCGTGGAGGATCGTCAGGGCGTAGGAGCCATGAATCCGATCCATCGTTCGCTTGACCGCCCGGACGAGGTCGGCTTCGAGGAGATTTCTGGCGAGTTCGTGTGCGATCACCTCGGTATCCCCGTCGGACGTAAACGCGTGCCCCCGCCCCTCGAGTTCGGACCTGATATCCCCGGCGTTCACCAGATTGCCGTTGTGGCTCAGCGCGAGCGATCCCGCCTTGAACGAGACGGTGAAGGGTTGGGCGTTTGACTCGTCGACGCTTCCCGCCGTCGGATATCGGACGTGTCCGATCCCGGTCGATCCGCCGAGACCATCGATGTCCTCCTGGGAGAAGGCCTCACCGACGAGTCCCATGGAGATTTCACGATGCTGCTGGAATCCATCGTGGGTTACGATGCCGGCGGATTCCTGACCACGGTGCTGGAGCGCGTAGAGCGCGTAGTACGTCGGAAGCGCGGCCTCCCGGTCCTCGAGGCTCAATCCCACCACGCCGCACTTCTCGGTTGGACCCTCGGAGGGGCGGGCCCGGCCGGATGGCATGGGGGACCGTAGCCGAGGGTAGCGTAAAAAATCATCGACAACGTGGAATTTCCTCTGGTTTCTGTCGTGAATGTATCCACGAACGTGGATATATTCGAGGGGGCATGCACCTCGGGCCGAAATCGGTGCCGGACGGAAATCGTGCTAATCGAGGAATGGTAATTGGTATGAATGTCAGTTCCGTTCCCCGCCAACGCCAATTTCGGAGCGACCGAACCGGAAACTCGAACAGGTCTTATTCGCCGGCTTTGTCCTGCCAGGCGTAGTCGCGTCGCTTCGCGGATTTGCCGAACCCGCAACTCGAACATACGCCCTTCTTCACGTGGTAGGACTTCTCGCCGCAGCGACGGCACTTCACGTGCGTTTTGGTGTTCTTCTTGCCCTGGCTTGGCGTTCCCGCTCCCGTCATAGATCTATCGATACGACGTTATCGCCGCGTATAACGGTTGTGTCTTCCTCCGGCGTTTCCAGCACGAGGTTCATGTGCTGGTCGTACCCAGCGAGAACACCCGAGTACGACTCGCCTCCTTTGAGAGTGACGGTGACGTCCTCCTCAACTGCCTCCTCGAGGACGTCGAGTGGTCGACCATCCATGTCCGGCGAAAACCCCGGAACGCGTTTAAACGTGCCGACTCGGTCAGAGATCGACCTGGAATCCATCCCTGTCGGCGGCGTCACCAGCCGTTTCCGAAAGCAGGGCCGCTGCGTTCTCCACGTCCCCGAGGTCGATGACTTCCGCCGGGGTGTGCATGTACCGGTTGGGAATGCCGAGGTTGAGCGACGGAATCCCGCCCCGCTGGGTGTAATAGGCGTCCGCGTCCGTTCCTGTCCTGATTCCCGTCGCCTGTAACTGGACGTCGATATCGGCCGTTTCAGCGGCCGTCCGGACGGCGTCGACGAGTTCGGGGTGATTGGCCGTCCCCCTGGCGATCACCGGTCCCTCGCCGAGCGAGACGTCGTTCGCCATTTCGCTTGGAAAGGCCGGGTTGTCGGATGCATGGGTGACGTCGACCGCGACTATCGCGTCCGGTTCGAGGTCGAAGCCGACCATCTGGGCCCCCTTGAGTCCGACCTCCTCCTGGATCGTGCTCACCGCGTACACGGTCGCATCGACGTCGCGTTCGATGGAACGACGAAGCGTCTCCGCCGCGACCCACGTCCCGACCCGGTTGTCGAGTCCGCGTGCCGCGAGTCGGTCGTTCGCGAGATCGTGGACGCCGAATGCGACCGTCGCGGGATCGCCGATTTCGACGAGGTTCCGGGCGTCTTCCTCGTCTTCGGCCCCGATATCGACGTGCTGGGCCGAAATCTCCGGAACGTCGTCGGTGTTCGGATTCTCGTGATTCCGGAGGTGAATCGCCGTCTGGCCGATGACGCCGTTGACAGGGCCCTCGTCCGTCTCGATAACGATCTGTGTCCCCCTGGACACGGTGGGGTCCGCTCCACCGACCGGGATGATCCGGACGAATCCCTCCTCGGTCACGCTCGAGACGGCATACCCGATCTCGTCCGCGTGGCCGCCGATCGCTATCTCCATGTCGGCCGAGCCCTCGTGGACCCCGACGGCGTTGCCGTACTCGTCGGTCCAGACGTCGTCGGCGAACTGCCTGACGTATTCGACCCACACCCGTTGGCCCCCAGCCTCGTATCCAGAGGGGCTCCGCGTTCCGAGGAGGTCCTCGAGGAAGGCTCGTTTTCCGTTCTCCATGTAACGAAACACACCCGCGACCATTATGAACGCACCGCAGCCCCCCTCCTTTCTCACCCCCTCCCCCTTCTCACAATGGACCAAACCGCTATGACGATAGGACGAGAAGGAGTCGACATGGCACTCGTTGACCTCACGATCGAATCGCTCGAGAACACCTTCGCCCCGCGCCTCGTCGTCTTCGGTGACGGGGAGAGCGACACCGGGGAGACGAAACGGAGCACATCTCCCGTTTCGTTCGGACCAATGACTGTGAAGCGGCTCCTCGGTGTCGTCTTTCTCTCCATCGGCATGGCCACGCTCGTGTGGCTGCTTCGACGTCGTGGTCGACACGAGGACTAACGGGACTCGTCCTCGCGCTACCGGTGCAGAAGGGCTTTCACCGTCGATGTGAAAACTCCGCTGATGAAGCTCCTGGACAGCCTCCAGGCGGTCGCCGGGGCGTCGAACGACAGGGCCGTGGACTGGGAGGCCGTGACGCGAGTGGCGAAAGCCGGGACCGACCCGGGGTCACTCGACATGACCGAGGGGGAGCAGACGGCCTACGCAGTCGACGTCAGGGAGGCACGGGAGGCAATCCGATCCGTTGCCGGGATCGATTTCTCCGTTCCCGAGACGCTCGAAATCCAGAACCGGCATCACTGGATCGACGCCAACGTCGGGACCTTCCGTCGAGTGTTCTCCCCCATCGAGGACCAGCCGGTGCGGTTTCCGACGATCACCGCCACGATCAATACGGCCTCGGTGGGTGGTTCCCTCGCGTTCATCGCCCGGCACGTGCTCGGCCAATACGATCCACTGCTCCTCGCCGACGGCGAGGACGACCACGGCCTCTATTTCGTCCACCCGAACATCGAACTCGCCGCGACGGAACTCGACGTGGCGTTTCCCCGTTTCCGACGCTGGATTTCGTTCCACGAGGTGACCCACGCGGCCGAGTTCGGGGCGGCCCCGTGGTTGCGCGACTTCCTCTCCGCCCGACTCCGCGATACCGTCGACCACCTCGCCGACCGCCGATTGCCGACCGAATCACTCCAGGAACTCAACCGGGCGATGACCGCTGTCGAGGGATACGCGGAACTGGTCATGGACCGGGCCTTCGACGACGAGTACGAGGACCTTCGCGAGAAACTCGACGCCAGACGCCGAAGCGGTCATCCACTCCGCCGGTTCGTCGCTCGACTCCTCGGCTTCCAGTTGAAACGTCGACAGTACGACGTCGGGCGTGCGTTTTTCGAATCCGTAATCGAGGACCGTGGCATCCAGGGCGCCGGGATCGTCTGGGAGGACCCGCGATACCTGCCGACTAATAGAGAACTCGAGGAACCTGGACGGTGGCTGGCGCGCGTCCCGGAACGATGAGGTGGGCTCGGGCGCGGGTACATATTATATAATATGTTATTTTTTTATTGTTGAATTCCAAAATATCTGCAAATTATACAGTGTGGTTCCGGCCGTTGGGATATCTGCAAATTATACAGTGTGGTTCCGGCCGTTGGGATAGAAACTGGGCGATCGACATACATTCCTCCCCTGCGATATCAAAACCCGAGGCCCAGATATTCGATATCGAACGTGAGTCAACGAAGTCCTCACGCCGAGTACTCCGTCACTGGAATCCTCGCCCGATGTCGTCTTCTTCCACCAGGTCGTCGACTTCCGCATTGAGGGCTTCCTCGGCGTCCTCGAAGGTCGTGGAGAGTTCGTCGAGTTCCTCCGAGCGGTCGTGGTTGTCGTACTGGATCGGTCCATAGGCAGGACTCTCGAGCGTCTCCATCATGTCGTCGAACAGGTCCCCGGGGTTCGTTGGTGCGTCGGCGTGGGCTTCCAGGACCGACTCGAGGCGCTTCGCCTTTTGCTTCATGTCGTCTTCGCTCTCCGGGGGTTGCTGGACCGCGAACCGTCCCTGCTCCCGGTCCGGGAGGACGCTCTCGATGTCCCCGTCGACTTTTCTGGCGACTTGCGTCCCGACACCTTTCACGTCGTAGGGGTTCTTGGCGTAGGTCTTCATGAGAAAGAGGCCCGCTGCTGGATGGCCGATGTAGAAATCCTCGCCGACGCCACCACGACGCTTTCCAGCGATAGCACGCCACCCGTCAGGATCGGCGTTCGACTCCACGACGTCGGAAACCACGTCCTGCCAGTCCCGAATTTTCATCACCCATCGATAGGGACTCGAACGTGTAAAGGGTGGTGTTCGGCGGTAACGGGTTCACCGTGAAATCGACTGAAGCTAGGGCGATTGTACCGGACAGTCGCCTGTGAAGACCCCAGTATGGGTCGACGCGAACCCGGACCCCCTGTTTCGGAAAGACCGACGCGACTCCGGCGACGTTCGAAATGACAGATATCTTATTAATCGATCCGCCGTCCTCGATCCGACAGGATAGAAAAGTGGGTTGGTTCCGAGTCCCCATTCTCTGGGTTCACACCTTCAACGGTGACCGTCAAACCCCGCAACCCTCGAGTCTAATCAATTCGCCTGGGGCCGTTCCAGGTCCGGGAGTCCGGCCTCGATCTCCTCTCGTCGATCTTCGAGCCACTCGGGAAGAACGAGTCGCTCGCCGAGGTCCTCGACGTCCTCGTCCACGGTGTATCCCGGTTCCTTCGTTGCGAATTCGAAGAGGATACCCGAGGGCGTCCGGACGTAGACGGACTCGAACCACTTGCGATCGATGATCTCTGTCGGCCGCAATCCCTGCTGGATCAACACCTCCCGCCACTCGGACTGGTTCGCGGTCGTGACCTGGAAGGCGACGTGGTGGACCGTCCCGGCCCCGGGCCGGCCACTCGAACGGTCCGGTTCGGAAAGCAGGTCGACGACGAACCCCAGATCGCCGTTCCCCACGAAACGGCGTCTCTCGCGCTCGCGCCCACCCCCACCGTTCAGAGATTCCCGCTCGTCGAACCCCATGGTCTCGAGGAGAGTGGCCATCGGACCGCCGTCGTCGACCGAGAGCGTCACTCCCAGAAATCCCCGTATCGCGTGTTCGGGAGGAACCGGCCCATCCGGGGGATGACCCGCCGGGGCGTCCTCGCTCGCCACCAGTTCGAGGGGCAGTCCGTCCGGGTCCTCGAAGTGCACGACCCGATCGCCGAATCGTTCGGTCGGGCCCGTCGCATCGACCCCGGCGTCGGAAAGCCGGTCCGACCAGTACTCGATGGAGTCCCCGGGGACGAGGAACTGGGTCGTACTCACCTGTCCGGTTCCGACGCGTCCCGGCGAAGCGTCGGGATAGGGAAAGACGGTCATGCTCGTTCCCGGCGACCCGACCGCGTCGCCGTAGAAGAGGTGGTAGACGGACTCGTCGTCCTGATTCACGCTCCGCTTGATGAGTCGGAGGCCGAGCGTATTGGTATAGAAGTCGAGGTTCCGGCCGGGATCGCTCCCGATCGCCGTCACGTGGTGGACGCCCGGGATGGGTGCTGGCATGGCCTGGAATTAGCCGTCGTAGCCTAAGAACCCCTGTTTCGCCACACCCTTCACCGGCTGTTTGGAAGGGGGACCAATCGACGGAGCCAGGTCGGGTACGCACACGATATATTGTCAGGGGAACTGGCAGGAGGGCGACAGCGTTTTCGGCGGGCCTTCCCTTGACTCGGTCGTGACGCTTCGCGGGACAGTCACCGACGTCGGCGAAGTCGAGACCGTCGAGACCGAATCCGGTGACCGGGACGTCTCTCGGGTCGGCCTCCGGACAGACGGAACGCCGGCAACCCTCACCCTCTGGGGGAAGTGGACGAAAACGATCTCCGTACTCGAGGAGGGGATGGAACTCGCGGTGACTGACGTACGGACCGAAAACTCGGACGGATACCCACGCTACTCGACTACCGCCGAAAGTTACGTGATCGTCGAACCGGACTACCTCCTCGACGTCACGGACCTCAGATCCTGGGTCCAGTGTCCGAGGGCCTATTACCTCGAGAAACTGTCCGGTCTCCCGCTCGAATATCCGGTCACGCGTGGGACGATCGTCCACGAGGTCTTCGGGGACCTCCTCCGGGGGGCCGACCTGAGCGAGGCCGTCGAGTCCCGGGTCGATGAAGCCGGGCTCGAAATCGGATTGCTTTCCCGGGACCGCGAGACCGTCGTCGAGGAAGTCCGAAAGAACGCCCTCGCAATCCAGCGGTGGCTCGACCAGGGCGTCCTCGACGGCGAGGACGAGTGGCGCTCCGAGGTCACCCTCATCAGCGACGTTCTCGGGATCAAGGGCCGCTGTGACGCGATACGACGCGGGATGCCGGTCGAACTCAAGACCGGAAAGAACACCGGACGAGAGCCGCGATTCCCGGATAAGGTCCAGGCCGCAGCCTACGCGTTGCTCCTCGAAGAGCGGGGTGTCGAGGCGTCCGTCGGAACGCTCCTCTACACGAAAAACGGGGCAGTGGACCGCAGTGAGGTATCCGGGGATCTTTCCCCCGCAAAAGAGTTCACTATCGGCCGGGGGTTGCTCGAGTTCGTGGTCCGGACGCGAAACGAGATCGCGGCGATTGAACACGACTCCGGCGTTCCGACGGGCTACGAGGGGGATGCGACCTGCGAGTACTGTTTCGAACAGGACACCTGTCTCGTGGTCTCGGGAAAACTCGACCAGCGCTCGAAGGCTGGCCGGGTCGGCGAGGCCCTGCCCGGTGAGGAGCGGTCGTACTTCGAGTCGACCTACGAGGCCATCGAACGGGAGCGCCGCCACGTCCACCGGGAGTACGCGAAGCTCTTCACCCAGTCACCATCGGAGCGGGCCGATGCCGACAGGGCCCTGATCGATCTCGAGCCGGCGGGCCAGGAGCAGTTGCCCGACGGTCGATGGCGACTCTCCGCCGAGCGCACTGCCGCCTCGGTCTCCAAGATCCGCGAGGGAGACACCGTCCTCGCGAGTGACGGCGACCCGATCGACGGCCGATCCGAACTCGCCACCGTCGAAACACTCGGGCCCCGGAGCGTCTCGGTCACGGTAGAGGAGCCACTCCCACTCTGCCGACTCGACGTCTACCCGTCTGAAATGGGGGTCGACCGCATGCTCACCGCCCTCACCGACACGCTGCTCCGTGGGTCGAACCACCGGAAAGACGTGCTGTTCGGTCGGGCCGCGCCCCAGTTCGAGACCGAGTCGAGGACGATCATCGACAACGATAGCGCCCAGAACCGTGCGGTAAATCGAGCCCTGAACGCCGAGGACTTCGCCCTGATCCACGGGCCGCCGGGGACGGGAAAGACCTACACGATTGCACACCTGATCCGGGCGCTGGTGGAGCGGGGCGACCGCGTATTGCTCGCCGGGTTCACGAACCGGTCCGTCGACAACGCCCTCGAAGCCCTTCGGGAACAGGGATTCGAGGACGCCGTCCGGGTGGGGACCGAGACCGGGGTGAGAGCGGACATGCAGGATATCCGACTCGCGCGATCCGGTGGTCCGGACGAGTTGGCAGCCGCACTCGAAGAGGCCCCGGTTGTCGCATCGACGACCGCGACGTGCGGATCCCGAATCATGCGGACCCAGGACTTCGACGTGGTCGTCGTCGACGAGGCAAGCCAGTTGACCGAACCGGATACGCTCGCGGCGATCAATCTGGGCGAGCGATTCGTCCTGGTCGGGGACCATCACCAGTTACCGCCGGTCGTGGGAGCGGCCGAGGACCTTGCAACCTCCCTCTTCGAACGCCTGATCGACGAATACCCGGAGGCGGCGACCACGCTCGACCGGCAGTACCGAATGCGCCAGCGAATCCAGGCCTTTCCCTCCACGGAGTTCTATGCCGGGGCACTCAGACCGGCGAACGAAGCCGTGGCATCCCAGACGCTCGCGAATCTCGGAGTCGATACAGAACGCGAGGACGTATTCGACGGGGTCGCCTTCGTCCAGGTCGACGGGACGCCGAAAGCGCACACGGACACGAAAGAAGCCGAGCGTGTCGACGCGATCGTCACCGCGTCTCTCGAGGCGGGCCTCGACCCATCGGACATCGGCGTGATTGCTCCGTTCCGGGCGCAAGTCGCAACGATCGGAAACCTCGTCCCGTCGGAGGTAGCCGTCGATACCGTGGACCGGTTCCAGGGATCGAGCAAGGAAGTCATCGTCCTCTCGCTCGTCGCCACCGACTCCCTCGATGGCCCGATATTCGAAGACGTCCGCCGGATGAACGTGGCGCTCACCAGGGCGAAGAAATCCCTCGTAATCGTCGGCGATCGAAGCGCACTAGAGAGTGACGATCGGTACGCCCGGATGCTCGAGTGGGCGAATCGATAGAACGGCTCCACGGGAGCCCCGCGTCTGGATGGGATTGTTACTCCTCGCCGATTTCCTCCATGACCCGTTCGTGGAACTCCCGGAGAACAGCGTCCTCGTCCTCGGCGAGGACGACGTCGCTCGCCGAGAGGGTCGCCAGCCCGAACGACAGCGGAGACGGCGATGGCAGGGTCGTCTCCTCGACCGCGATAGACCCGTCCTGGATATCCTCGAGGACCGTCTCGATCCCGGCAACGTTGAGTTTGTCCTCGATGATCTCCCGGTAGGTCTCCTCGAGAATTGCGAGATCGTCGAGGTCCTCGGCGAATCCGAGGAGCATCTCCGAGTTGACCTGCTGGCGCTGTGCGGATTTCTCGTGGCCCTTGTACCGCTTGAGGATCATGAGGCCGCGCGTCGCGTTGATCCTGAAGTATCGCTCCCGGAGGTCGGTGCCGTCGAGACTGTCGCGGAGGTAGTCCCGAACGTCCCCGGGCGCTGTGTCGCGGAGTAGTCCGGACACGTCTACCTTCCTGTTCAGGGGCATCGAGAGGGTGAATCCGGTATCCGCGACCGCGATTTTGACGTTCGCGTTCGCTTCCTTTGCACACCGGTATGCGAGGATGCGAGAGAGTCCATCGTTGAATCGTCGGCCGTATAGCGAGTGAACGTAGTACCGGCGACGATACGCCTCCCTGTCCTTGACGTGCTCGATCACGAGTCGGTCGTCGGTACTGATGCTTTTCTCACCGGCGTACGCGACCTGCTCGTCGAACATCCGCGAGAGCGCCCTGACGCTGTTTTCGTCGACTGGGAACTCCCGGAGCCAGGTCCGTGCGGCACTCGTGCCGCCAGTGTCGAGTTTCCCGAGAAGACTTCGCTGGAAGCGTGTGATCTCGCGTCCGAGATCGAACGAAAGTGGCAGGCGCTCCGAATACCACGAGGGGACCGTGGGCCGGGAACTCGTCCTGTCGACGTAGACTTTCGAGCCCCGGCGGTAGCGATACTCGAAGCGATCCCCACCCAGGACGAAGACGTCCCCAGATTCGAGGGTATCGAGGTAATCCTCGTCGAGGTCACCGACCCACTGGTTGTCATCGCGAGTGAAGACGTCACAGGAGAAACTGTCCGGGATGGTCCCGACGTTCGTCATGTAGATCATCCGCGCCAGGCGGCCTCGCTTCCCGATCAACGGCATGCCGACCGGGTACTCCTCGTAGTGGTGTTCGCCATCGGGCGGGTCGTTCTCGTCCCGCCATATCTTCGCGTAGACGTTCCTGTCCTCGAATCCCTCGTAGTCGGCTGTGAGGTACGAGAGGAGTTGTTCGAACTCCTCCTCGGTGTAGTTGCGGTACGGATACGCGTTCGTGAGTATCGTCTCGATTTCCGACTCGGGGCGTGGGCCGTTGATTGCCATACCGTAGACCTGCTGGGCCGCGACGTCCTGTGCTCGTTCGGGTATGTGAACCCGGTCGATGAACCCCTCTGCGGCCTTCTGGAGCATGACCGTACACTCGAGGAGTTCGTCGCGGTCGAGCGCGATGACCCGCCCCGTAACGGTTTCGCCGAGTTGGTGGCCCGCACGACCGATCCGCTGGAGGAGGGCCGCCACCGACTTCGGCGACCCGACCTGGACCACCAGGTCGATGTCGGGCATGTCGATCCCGAGTTCCAGACTCGTCGAGGTCGTGACCACGTCGACGTCCCCCGATTTGAGGTCCTGCTCGATCGCCTGGCGCTTCTCCCTCGAGAGCGAACCGTGGTGCGCGCCGGAGTTCTCCTCGTCGAACTCACCGCGCTCACGAAGGTTGTGAAGGACCCGTTCGGCCCCGGAACGGGTATTCGTGAATACGAGGGTACTCGTATGCGACTCGATCAGGTCCTGAAGCGTCTCGTAGAACTGCTCCTGGATAGTCGACCGTGGGGTCCTGATGAGGTCCGGCGTGGGCGTCAGGAGTTCGATGTCGTAGTCGCGGACGAATCGGGTATCGACGAGTTCGACCGGCCGGGCGTCACCGTCCTCGAAGCCGCCGAGGAACCGCCCCATTTCGTCGAGTGGTTCGACCGTCGCGGAGCAGCCGATCCGGGTCAGGTCCGTCTCGGTCATCGCAGTGAGGCGTTCCAGGCTGACGGACAGGTGCGTCCCCCGCTTCGAGTCCGCGAGACTGTGGATCTCGTCGACGATGACGTACTCGACCGTCTCGAGTTTCTCCTTGAACTTGGGGGAATTGAGGAGGATGGAAAGCGTCTCCGGGGTCGTATTCAGAATGTGGGGAGTCTCCTCGAGCATCGCCTGTCGGTCGCTCGAGTCGGTGTCGCCGTGGCGAATGGCGTGCCTGATCGATCCAACCTCCTCGCCCCGCTCCTCGAGTTTCTCCCTGATACCGGAGAGCGGCACCTCGAGGTTGCGGTGAATGTCGTTCGCGAGCGACTTGAGCGGCGAGACGTAGAGGCAGTAGACGGTGTTCTCGAGGCCCTCCTCCCGCTCGCGGACGAAGAGTTCGTTGAGTATCGCCGTGAACGACGCCAGGGTCTTTCCCGACCCGGTCGGACTCGCAATCAGCGAGTGTTGGCCCTCGTGGATGAGCGGTATAGCTTCCCGCTGCGGGGGCGTGAACAACCCGCCGTTTTCCTCGACGAACTCGCCGAATTGCTCGACCCACCACTCCTGGAGGGCAGGTTCGAGACGGGAAAGAACGTCGGCGTCCGGGACGTCGGCCGACGCGGGGACCGACTCGTCGACGGCCGGCGGTACGTCCGTACCCATTCGTTCGGGATTGGTCGGCGGGAAGGTTGTACCTGTTGGATGCGGGTCGAAAGTGAACGTGATCACTATCGACGTGGGAGGAAACGTCCTATGGTGGTCGCCGTATGACGGCCAGACCCGAACCAATCAGTGGGCCGTCAAAACCTGTCCCGTTCTTATTTTCACAGGTACCCATTCATTATATAATATGAGTGAGCAGCACGGTTCCCGTTCCCCACGGCCAACCGGGCATCCCCCTCTCTCCCCTGATTCTCACTCATTTCGGTTCCGGAGGAGTGTGCCAGCGACCAGTTCGGGGTCACAGTCCCGTTTCACGATTCATTCCACTATTTTGAGTCCTTACCAGCACCATTTCCGCCATTTTAGAGTCCG
>JBDGTL010000119.1:0-17826 GCA_042216905.1 Halodesulfurarchaeum sp. | reverse complement strand
AATTTGTTAATATATGATATTAGAATTTGTTAATATATGATATTAGAATTTGTTAATATATGATATAAGGTTTATTAAACTATAAATATAAATAAAAATTAATTAATTCATACAAAATAAAATCAATTTAAAGTATATAATCAAACAATAGTATAAGTTAGTTAAATTATTTCACAAATAACAATATATAATTATTTTCCAAAAGTATAACTAATTAAAAACAATTACACAATTGGTACTATTGTACCTTGTAATTACCGAAATACAAAAACGTATCCCATGTTCGAGAACCACGGTATCGCTACACGAGAGAAGTATACCGGAATGAAATCCCACTATCGAAGTACCGGAGTGGGCTAGTCGAAAACCCCGACTGAGAGGTATCGCTCGCCACTGTCGGGGAAAATCGTGACGACCAGCGGGTCAGTGTGCTCTTCGAGGAGATCAGACGCCACACGCCGTGCCGCCACCGCGGCCGCACCGCTCGACTGTCCGACGAGGAGTCCCTCCGTCCGGGCGAGTGTTCGGCACTCTTCCTCGGCCCGGTCCAGTGATACGGACTCGACGCGGTCGATGACGTCCCGGTCGAGAACCTGTGGAATGAAATCGGGGCCCATCCCCTGGAAGTCGTGCTCCGAGGGGGTTCCAGTCGAGAGAAACGGGTTCGCGGCCGGTTCCACCCCCGCCACCAGCAAGTCGGGAAACGACTCGCGGAGGCGTTTCGCCGTCCCGGTTATCGTACCCCCCGTTCCAACGGGAGCAACGAACGCGTCGATCGTTCGGTCTTCGACCTGCTCGAGGAGTTCCTCGCCCGTCGTCGCGTAATGCGCCCCGGGGTTCGCCGAGTTCTCGAACTGCGAGACGAGGTATCCACCCGTCTCCTCCGCGATTCCCTCGGCCCGTTCGGTGGCGCGATTCATCCCGCCGGACACCCGTACGACGTCGGCGCCGTAGGCCTCGAGTATCGTCTGGCGTTCCTCCGAGGTGGACTCGGGAAGCACAATGGTGATGTTGTAGTCCTCCACGGCGGCGACGAGGGAAAGCCCGATGCCCGTATTCCCGCTCGTGGCCTCCACGATTCGATCGCCAGCCGTGAGGTCATCCCGGGACTCGGCGGCGCGAATCATGGTGATCGCGGGTCTGACCTTCACGGAGCCGCCGGGGTTCGCCGCTTCGACTTTCGCAGCGACCGTGCTCCCGGTCGGGCCAGGTATCCGGACGAGTGGCGAACCCACCGCGGACAGGATCGAGTCCTCCATCGGACGCTCCTATCGGCGATATTCCCATATCGGTGACGCTCGAGACGCTCCCTGCCGAAAACGGGCAGGGACGGGGTCGAACGCGACCGTTATACAGGGTGCGTCCGTAGGCCAGTCCGATGGAATCGATGCGTCCCAATCCGGCGTTCGACCCGGAGTCCTACCCGGACGTCCTCGATGCCTTCTCCCGGTTGGATTCCGAGACCACGGTGAACATCTGGGGTGCGGACTGGTGTCCGGATAGCCGCCGGGAACTGCCTGACGTCGCGGCGGTCCTGGAGGCGGCCGACGTGCCGGACGGTCGGATTTCGACGTACGAGGTCGACCGGGACAAACGGGGCCCGGCGGTCGACGCGTACGACGTGAACCGGATCCCGACCGTCGTCGTGGAACGGGACGGGAGAGAACTGGCCCGGTTCGAAGAGGAGGAAGCAGTCCCGGCCCCGCAGTACCTCGCGAGCCAGTTACCGGAGACCGATCTCGATCACTTCTAATATCCAAGGGGTACGTCACTGCTGTGCGGTTCCGGTCACGGGCACCGTCTGGAGCGGTGATGACGTGGGCCCGACAATCCGCCGGTGTCCTCCGACCCGTCGTGTTCCTATAAATAGAGCGTTCGATATTATTTGTACGCTCCACGTATGGTAACATATGGCGGACAATATACTCAGTGCCCCGGAGGTCCCCGGGCAACTCCTCGCGCCGGCCCCGCCAGCCCAGATGTGCGCCGACCCGCCCCTGTCCACGCTTCGCTCGATGTCTTCGGACCTCGAGCGCACCACGGAGTTCGGTTCGCCCGCATACGTGAGCGAAACCAGATCCCGGAGTGCCAATCAAACGAAAACGACGGTCGACGACGAATTCACCGAAGAAGATTGGGCACTAGTCGAGAAGGGGATCGAGACAGTACTGGACGAACCTGAATCCTTCGTGTGCGTGGACCGAATGGTGGGCCGCCATCCCGAGGAGGCACTTTCCTGTCGACTGATCGTTCCACGCCACTACGGTCGCATCGCACTCGCATGGGCGAAATTGCTCGACCCGGCCCCGGATGGGGCACCGGATCTACTCACGATTCAACTGCCCGATACCGCGGAACTGGCCATCCGGGTCGTCCCCGAGGCGGGCCTGACAGTCGTCCACGGGAGCGATTACACTGGCGAGGCGAAGAAGTCGTTCCTCCGACTCTTCATGCACCGGGCGAAGCGACGGGGCGGCCTCGGTCTCCACGCCGGGAGCAAACGAGTAACGCTCGAGGACGACGACGGTACCCGCCGGACGATCGGCCAGGTGTTCCTGGGTCTCTCGGGAACCGGGAAGACGACGCTCACCGGCCACGGGTTCTGGCTTGAGGATCCGGAACAGGCGATGATGCTCCAGGACGACGTCTGTGCCCTCCGGCCCGACGGCGTCGTCGCCGGAAGCGAGGGAGGCGGACTGTACATCAAAACGATCGGGCTCTCGCCTGCGGAACAACCGGAACTGTACAACGCGGCGACCCACGAATCCGCGGTTCTCGAGAACGTCGACGTCGAGGAGGACGGTATCGTTGATTTCGACTCCGATCGGTATACGAGGAACGGACGAGCGGTGGTGGACCGCGATCAACTCCCCTGTGCCGCATCGGACATCGATCTCGAGGAGGTCGATCAACTCTTCTTCATCACGCGGAACCCCCTGATGCCCCCCATCGCGAAACTGAGCGACAGGCAGGCCGCTGCGGCGTTTATGCTCGGGGAGTCCGTCCAGACCAGTGCCGGCGATCCGGACGCGGCCGGCGAATCCATCAGGGTGGTCGGGACGAATCCATTCATAATGGGGTCACGGGGGGAGGAGGGGAATCGCTTTCACGACCTGATCGCAGAAGTCGGTGCAACGGCGTTCCTCCTCAATACGGGATCCATCGGCGAGGAGGGCCCGTCGATCGAGGTCGAAGACACCATCTCCCTCATCGTCGCCACCGCACGAGATCGAATCGAATGGACGGATGCGGAGTTCATGGACCTCGAGATCCCGGAAACTGTCCCCGGGATGGACATCGGACGATACGACGTCCCCGAACACGTCGAGGACTTCGAGAGGCGGTATGAGGCACTGCGGGAGGAGCGACGGGCGTACCTCGAGTCGTTTCCGGACCTCAGGCAGTCCATCAGGGAATCCGTGTACTGAGCCCCTATCCACCAACGTGGACACTCAAAGCGAAAGACACAGTAACCTTTTCACGCTCGTGGATTCTTCGGGATAGACATGGACGAGACTGTGCTCCTCGTCGGCGGTGGAGGTCGGGAACACGCCATCGCCCGGGCGCTTCAGGACACGACGCTTTACGCGTGTGCCGGGAACCGGAATCCCGGCATCGCGGCCATCGCCTCGGGATTCGAAACACTCGACGAAACCGACCCGACGGCCGTCCGGGACTACGCGAGGAGTGTGGATGCCACCCTGGCGATAATCGGTCCAGAGGCACCACTCCAGGCCGGGGTAGTGAACGAACTCGAGGAGGCGGGAATCTACGCCTTCGGTCCCCGGGCCGAAGACGCCAGAATCGAGACGGACAAGGCGTTCCAGCGGGAGTTCATGGCCGAACACGACATCCCCGGTCGACCGGAGTTCGCCGTCTTCGACGACGTCGATGCGGCCTGCGAGTACCTCGACGCGGTCGACGGTGACGTTGCGGTCAAACCCCGTGGATTGACTGGCGGAAAGGGCGTCCGGGTGACGGGCGACCAGTTGAGTAAATCTGCGGCCAAGACGTACGTCCGGGACAGCGAGTACGAGGAGTGGGTCATCGAGGAGCGCCTCGTCGGGGAAGAATTCACGATCCAGGCACTCGTGGCGAACGGGGACATCCGGGTGACGCCGGCGGTGCAGGATCACAAGCGGGCGTTCGAGGGCGACGAGGGACCGAATACCGGGGGCATGGGCTCCTACAGCGCACCGGAGGACACGCTTCCATTCATGACGCGGAACGAGTACGACGAGGCGGTCGAGATCCTTCAGGAGACAGTCGCTTCCCTCCCCACCTATCGCGGCGTCCTGTACGGTCAGTTCATGTTGACAGCCGACGGGCCGAAAGTGGTGGAGTTCAATGCCAGGTTCGGCGACCCCGAAGCGATGAACACGCTCCCGGTTCTCGAAACGCCACTTCTCGACGTCCTCGTGGCCGCCCGGGACGAGAAACCCCTCCCCGAACTCTCGTTCGACTCGAAGGCGACCGTCTGCAAGTACGCCGTCCCTCGGGGGTACCCCACTGACCCCGAGTCGGGGGCGAAAGTCACTGTCTCTGAATCGAACGTGGGCGATGCAATTCTCTTCTACGCATCTGTCGACGCCCGTGAGGACGGGGTCTATGCCACAACGTCACGGTCGTTCGCGGTGGTCGGCCTCGGGGATTCCATCGAGGAGGCCGAGTCAATCGCGGACGGTGCACTCTCCGACGTCGGAGAAGGATTCCGAATCAGACATGACATCGGGAAACCAGAGCTAATCGAGCAGCGGATCGAGCACATGGACGAGATCAGGTCCCCGTGACCGGCAGCCTGTCTCCCGAATTCTCGCATATCACTCTGTAATAATACGAAATTTATAATACGAAATTAATAATATAGTAAATTCGGATATTATTAATAATACATCAGAATACATTTATTGTATTTGTAATTATTAAATACACATACAGTGTAGTCGAATTACTTTTGCCGACCCGCGGAGAATGCTCCCGAGGTATGAACCTCACTATCGTTTCATTCGCGCTCCTCACCGGACTCGTGACGGGAGGCGTGTTCGCCTTCCTCGAAGTCCCGATCCCGGCACCTCCGAATCTCGCCGGCGTCATGGGGATCGTCGGGATCTACCTTGGGTACATCGGGATCGAAACGATCGGAACCAGTTTCGATCTCATGGCAGCCCTTGGCCTCGGATAGCCGTCGAACCGCTGGGGAACGACCGTCAATACGAGCGCTCTCGCGGCTCGTAGGAGACGTCGTTGCCCTCGAGGATCACCGGTCTGTACCAGATCGTCGGGTTCCCGTCATGCCAGTTGATCATCGTGTGTTTGAGCCACTCGTCGTCCTTTCGTTCCTGGTGTTCCTTCCGCCAGTGTGCGCCCCGGAACTCGGTGCGGGCGAGGGCCCCCATCGCGATGGCCTCGGCGAGGTCGATCACGTTTCGCGTCTCGATCGTGTGCTGGAGTTCCGTATTGAAAGTGCGTGACTGGTCCTCCACGCTGACGTGTCGATACCGTTCCCGGGCGGTCTGGATGACCTCGAGGGCTGATTCGATGCCCGATTTCTCCCGGAAGACGTTGACATTCTTTGTCATGGCATCTTGGACGTGGTTTCGAACCTCGGCATGATTGACCCCGTCCCCGCCCGCGAGAAGCGACTGGATCCGGTCTCGCTCCTCCCCGACCGCCTGCTCGATGACGTCCTCCGGATCGGCCGCTGATCCACCGTCGACAACGTCGGAGGCGGTGCTCGGTTCCCCGAGGTCCGTCGGCCAGTCCACGTCCTCACGCTCTGCGTCTTCGTCCGGGCCGATTTCGATGACTGGTTCGCCGTGGGATTCCCCGGCGGCGTTGCGTCCGGCCCGGGCACCGAAGACGAACAGGTCCGGGAGGGCGTTGCCCCCCAACCGGTTCGAGCCGTGGAGACTCACACAGGCGACTTCCCCGGCCGCGTACAGGCCCGAAACGCAGGTTTCGCCGTGTTCGTTCGTCTCGATACCGCCCATCACGTAGTGTTGACCCGGTTTCACCGGCATCGGCTCCTCGAGGGGGTCGACACCTTCGAAGTCCCGGGCGAGATGAATGATGTTCTCGAGGCGGTCCGTTATCCGCTTCTCCCCCAGGTGGCGCATGTCGAGCATGACGTACTCGTCCTCGATCCCCCGTCCCTCGTTGATCTCGATGAGTTCGGCCTGGGAGACGACGTCCCGCGAGGCAAGTTCGCCGTCGTCGAGCGCGTATCCCCGTTCGAACATGAAGCGCTCGCCCTCCCTGTTGAAGAGCCGACCCCCCTCGCCCCGGACACCTTCTGTAATGAGAACACCCGTCGAGGGGAGGGTCGTCGGGTGGAACTGGATCATCTCCATGTCCTCGAGGGGGACCCCGACACGGTAGGCCATCGCCATCCCGTCTCCCGTATTCGAGACGGCGTTCGTCGAGTGCTCGTACACCTGTCCGATGCCTCCCGTTGCCAATATGACCCCGTTACGCGCCCTGAACCCCTCGACGGCCCCACTCTTGATGTCGATCGCAACGAACCCGTGACACGTTCGATCGGCGGGGTCGGGTTCGTCGGTGACAGCGAGGCGGTTGACGAAGTACTCCTCGTAGACCTGTATGCCGCGTTTGATCACCTGCTCGTACAGTGTGTGGAGGAGGTGGTGTCCCGTCTGCGCACCGGCGTAGGTCGTCCGGGGGAACGAGAGTCCGCCGAACGGTCGCTGAGACACAGTGCCGTCGTCTTCGCGTGAGAAGGGCATCCCCCAGTGTTCGAGCTGGATCACTTCCTCCGGGCTGCTCTTCGCAAACGTCTCGACCGCGGGTGCGTCGGCGAGGTAGTCAGACCCCTTCATCGTATCGAAGGCGTGATCTTCCCAGGAATCGCCGTCGCGAAGTGCCGCGTTGAGACCGCCCTCTGCTGCACCAGTATGACTTCGGACCGGATGGAGTTTCGTGACGAGCGCAACGTCGGCACCGGCCTCGTGCGCCGCGATTGCCGCTCTGAGTCCAGCACCACCGGCACCGACGACCAGTACGTCGTGTTCGTACATGTTCAAAAGTGGGGCAGGATCGTGTCGGTCCGTGACTGAATACCCGATACCGGCACCCCCGACCCGAGTGTGACCGCCCATTCGGTACGCCTACCCATGGGTAGCCTTAGGAACGACTGTCCATATAACAGTCCGGTTCGCAACTATCGAAGTCGGGGTCGACTAGCGTGGAATTCGTTCCGAACGTGTAATTGAATTCAGTAATGGCAGGATCCGAAACGGAACTGGTCCGAAAAGCCCCAGCCGCCCCGTCGGGTCTCATTTGAAACGTTGATTAGTCGTTTCGCTTTGCTCAATGAGCCCAGGGGATACCCTCTGTTTACTCGATCGAGTGTCTCCATCGGTGTATTTCGACCGGTGCAGTACTCTCCTCACACTCGTGACGGACGTTCCGTTACACGAGAAAACAGGTATCCCGCTATGGGCGGGTACTTCGTTCGACCACGTGAATCGGGTGATCGACCTCGGTATCCATCCCGTCCGAAATCTGGAGGCGGCAGGAGTACCCGATGGCCATCGGGTCGCCGCCCGATTCCCGGATCTGCTCGAAGAGGTTCTCACCGATCTCGAGGGAAGTGTCGTAGTACTCCGTCTGGTACCCGAAACTCCCCGCCATTCCACAGCACGAGACGATCGGTTCGTCGACGTCGAGACCGGGAATCCGTTGTAGAACGTTTGCCGCCGCCGGACCGAGGTCCTGTTCTTTCATGTGGCAGTGCGAATGGTACGCGACGTGGTCCTCGACCGGGTCGAATTCGAACTCGCCCCCGATGGAGTCCAGGTGGCGGTCGAGGTATACCATCAATTCGTGCGTCCGCTCAGCGAAGCGGTCGACCCGGGCACTGTCGTACATCTCCGGGTACTCGGTCGTCATCATCGCTGCGCACGAGGGTTCGATGGCGACCACGTCGGTGCCCGATTCGGCGATCGAAACGAGGTCCTCGATATGCGCGTCTGCCTTGGCTTCCGCCTCGTCGATCCGCCCCTTTGATAGTGCGGCCCGGCCACAACAACCAGTGTCAGCGAGGGAGACTGAGGCACCCATGCGTTCGAGGACCCTGACCGCTGCCTTGCCGATTTCAGGGTAGTTCCGATCCACGTAACAATCGACGTATAGTGCCACGTCCCTGTCGAGGTCACCGAGTGCCGGTTCCGGATCGTGGGATGCGAACCAGTCCGTGAAAGAAGACGTGCTGAAATGCGGGAGCGGCCGTCGCGAATCCATCCCAATCGTTTCCTCCATCAGTTTCCTGACCGGAGCCGTGTTCGCGACCACGTTCGAAAGCGGCGCAAAGAACCCACCGACCTGGTTCAACAGCCGCGGTTTCGCGTACACCAGGTCGGATAGGCTCCCACCGTTCTCTTCGTGATGGTGTTCCATTCCTCGCAGGACGAGGTTCGGTATCTCGATACCCGTCGGGCACGGTTCGAGACACTGTTTGCACTTGAGACACAGATCGAAGTTCTCCCCGACGATCGCAGAATCCTCAAGCGTCCCGTCGAGATAGGCGTTGATAACGTTCGCGTGACCCCGGGGCGTTACGGATTCCCAGCCCAGTTCGTCAAAGACCGGGCACGCGGTCACACAGAGCCCACACCGGATGCAGTGTTCGGTGTCGATTTCCAGGTCGTCACGGTCGGAGTGGCCCTGGAACCGCCCGAAATCGGCTCCACCGATGCCTGGTTCGCCACCCTGGGATCCAGAATCAACTGCCGGGACCGACGGTTCACTCATGGGCATTCTCCTCCGAGGGGGTAATCTTCCCTGGATTGAGCACGTTGTTGGGGTCGAGGGCTCGCTTCAGGCGGCGCATCACCGCCACGCCCTCCTCGCCGTACTGGTACTCCATGAGGTGGTTCTTCTCGATTCCCACCCCGTGCTCCGTCGTGACCGTCCCTCCGAGGTCGACTGCCGCCTCACACATGCGATCGTGGGCGTCCTTCCCTCGTTCCAGGGTATCCTCCGAAGCCAGGATGACTGGATGGAGGTTCCCGTCCCCGGCGTGACCGAGAACGCTCACGGGGAGATCCATCTCGTCCCTGATCTCTCGGATTGTCCGGAGCATCTCGGGTAACGTGCTGATCGGCACGCCGATGTCGCCGGTGATCGGGTGAGTACAGCGGCGGACCAGCGATGGGTACGCGGAGCGACGCGCCGTCCAGAGTTCCTCCGGATCGTCGCTCTCTCGAACCGCCGCTCCTCCTTCCGCCGCGAGGGTCGTGAGTTCGTCGTAGGACTCCTCGAAGGCCCGGTCCCCGACGAGTTCGACGAGGACCATGACCTCGGCCGTGGGGACGTCGAATCCGCCCTCTTGTAGGGTTTCAAGGAGCGGCCGATCGAGGAGTTCCATGGCCGAAACGTCGAAGTTCGACTGTTTGACGTCGACGAAGAGTTCGCCGGCCGTTTCGAGGTCGTCGAAGAGCGCCATGAAGGTGCGGGACCGTTCCGGGAGGGGCGTCAGTCGGACAGTCGCCTCGGTGATGACCCCGAGTGTCCCCTCGCTTCCCACCAGCAGGCTCGTGAGATCGTATCCCGCGCTGTTCTTGATGCTCCTCGTCCCGGTTTCGAAGGTCGTCCCGTCGGCCAGCACGACTTCGAGATCCATCGTGTGGTCGCCAGTGGTCCCGTACTTCACGGCTCGCATGCCACTCGCGTGCGTTGCGATCATACCACAGACGGTGACCACGCTCGAACTCCCGGGGTCGACTGGGAAGTGAAGGCCGTATTCCTCCGCCCGTTCGTTGAGCGTCTCCCATCGGACGCCGGGCTGGACCCGTGCGAACATGTCATCCTCGTTGAGTTCGAGGATCTGGTCCATCGGCCGCATGTCCATTACGATGCCCCCTTCGACCGGAACCACAGAACCCGTCAGGCTCGTCCCCATTGCCCTCGGGACCACGTGGAGGCCCCGTTCGTTCGCATACTGGAGGACGGCCTGGACCTCCGAGGTGTCTTCGACACGGACCACGGCGTCGGGGAGGACGCCGTCCTCGGGAAACGCGTCTCGCGAGTACCCGACCAGCTCGTCACGGCGTGTCGTGACGTCATCGTTGCCCACGATACTGGCCAGCGAAGAAGCGAGTTCGTCGCCACTTGGTTGCGACTGACTCATACACCGACGTATTGCAGTACCCGGAAATTAGTCTTTGGAGGAATCCCAGGAGGTGAATACCGGCTCTCGGAGGGTGCGATATGGCAACTGCTGGATAGGTATTCCTGAATGGGTCGGACCGATTCGACTCGTCTCCTTCCCCTCTCCCGGGTGTATTACCAGGTGGCAATCCACCTACTCCGACTGAGCGAGCATGAGAGCGGCATTCGCGAGGGTATTCGACGCGACGTAGCAGTCCTCCCAACTCGTGTACTCCGCTTCGGTGTGTGACTTCCCGTCCTCGCTCACCGCGAACACCATCCCCGTGTCCATGACCGACGCGGTGTGGTGGGGGTCGTGTCCCGCACCACTGAAAATTTCCATCGACTCGTATTCCAGTTCGTCGGCGGCCCGGGCGACGGCATCGATGGTCCGATCCGGGAAGTGAATCGGGTCGGCCCAGAGCCGTTCCTCTGCCTCCCACTGTACGCCTTCTCGCTCCGCTGCGTTCTCGGCCTCGGCCAGGACTCGATCGCGTGCCTCCCCGACGATCTCGGCACTCGGATCCCGGAAGTCCCAGGTGACTGTCGCGCTTTCGGGCACGATGTTGATCGAATTCGGACTCACGTCGATCGAGCCAGTCGTCCCGACGGTCCTCTCGCCGAGCGTGTTGGGTATCTCACGAATCCGTCCGACGAGTTCGGCGGCGGGGACGAGCGCGTCGGAGCGGTGATGCATCGGCGTGGGGCCGGAGTGATTCGCCTCCCCGCGGAACGTGATCGCTCCCCAGGTGATGCCTACCATCCCGGTGACCACCCCGACGTCCATACCGTTCTCCTCGAGATACGGGCCCTGTTCGATGTGCAACTCCAGATAGGCGTCGTACTCCGTCTGCGGTTCTGCGGGGACGTCTCCCCGGTACCCGATTCGTTCGAGTTCGTCGACGAGCACGACACCATCGTCGTCTGTCCGCCGGTATTCGGTCTCGAGATCGTGTGCGCCGGCCCAGACACCGCTTCCCTGCATCGCCGGCTGGAACCGGGAACCCTCCTCGTTCGTCCAGTTGACGATCTCGACGGGCCGCCGAGTCGCGACGTCGCGGTCTTCGAGCGTCCGGATGAACTCCAGTGCCGCGACGACACCGAGCGCGCCGTCGTAGATCCCGCCGTACGGTTGTGAATCGAGGTGTGAGCCCACAAGCACGGGTTCCGCCGACGGGTCCGTCCCGGCCCGGCGACCGAACATGTTCCCAAACTCGTCCACCCAGGTCTCCAGACCGAGGTCGTCCATCTGGCCAGCGAACCAGTCCCGTGCCCGCCTGTCGGCGTCCGTGAGTGTCAATCGATTGAGGCCACCAGCGTCCGTTCCGCCGATCTCGGCCTGTTCCTGCATCGACTCGACGAGTCGATCCCGGTCGATGTGGATCGCCATGCGGTCTCGTGGCACCCCAGGTACAAATACACTTTAGTCGAGTCCGGATCGGTGCCTGGCCGGGTTTCGGGACAGAGGAGGAACGCGTTCTGCGGCCCAACCCCGTCCGGGAGTCGACGGAGATGTGAGGAACCAAGAGTCACGGGAGCGGACCGACGAGGTCGAGGAAAAAGAGAGTGTTCGACGGCCCCACCGACCCGGAGCGTACATGTATTGTGACTGGCGGCACTCAGGACAGGCAGGCAATTCGAAGCTGGCTACCCTTCCTCGCGTTCCATCAACACCTCCCGCATCAGTTCCATTCCTGTGACGAATCGATCGTCCGTCATCGCGTAGTAACTCCGCACCCCTTCCTTCCGTCGTCGGACGATCCCCTGGTCTCGCATCATCTGCAGGTGTTGGGAGATCGTCGACTGGGGGATGTCCGACCGCGACTGGAGTTCCGAGACGGTGTGCTCGTCCCCGTCTTTGAGGACCTCGAGGAGTTTCAACCGCTTCGCGTTCGAGAACACCTGGCATAAGTCGGCGTGCTCCTGGTAAAAGCGCGCGTCCTGGGTTTTGCTCATGGTATGACTGTACATATCGCCGGTCCAATAAAGCGTTTTTGCAGGATTCAGGACCACGAACGTGTCGTTGCGGAGTGATACCTGACCGAAATGCACGACGTGGTGCTTCGTGAAATCGGTACTGGTCCGCTACGTCAATACCTGACTGGACAACCGCGATTGGGGTTTTTCGGGCCGCATTTACTAGTGGTCCTCGACCGGCGGCACTGAGAGAAACCGACTGTCAAGCGGGTTCCGAGTGGAACGGTAGGCATTTCGTTCCCGGAGGGGACAGGCGAGAATGTATTGGTGTTCTTGATATATGTTAACGTATATTTAAAACGTTCTCGTCTCGGTCGAGGAGTCGGATCGGTCGACCGAGGCGGTAACCGACGCCCTGGAGGAGCATCCGGAGTCAACGATTACACTCCTTCACGTCGTTCCCGCCGAATTCGTCTATCGCCCGACGAAATTCCACTCGCGATCCCCCATCGCAACGGGACCCCACGAATCCGAGAACCGGGTAAAAAAGCGGGCCGAAACGGTACTCGAATCAACCCTCTCGGAGGCCGACGCAAGGCGGGAAGACGTCAGGACCGAATTCGTGGATGGTGAGGTTTCGAGCGAGATACTGAGATACGCCGACGAGCACGACGTTGACCGGATCGTCATTGGCAGTCACGGCCGTTCCGGACTGGGCCGAATCCTTCTCGGGAGTGTCGCCGAGAGCGTCACCAGACGTGCCTCAGTCCCGGTCACGGTTGTACGATAGACAACGGTCCCTGCATAGTATCTCGTCTGGAACCAAAATAATGGAGAATGGAACTGAAATTGCGCGATCGGAATCGGATTGGAACCGGGAGATCGGAATCGGACTGGTGCCGAAAGAGTCACGATCTACTTTGTGGCGGTCACGAGGACCGAACGAGCAGTACGACAGGCTGGAGGCAGAAAATCGAGTGGGCAGAAGCGACGAGCTGCCCTCACCAGAATGTAATGTTCTCGGTGACACCCTCGCGTTTTAATTCCTGGATGTGATCGGTCAGCGGAATGTCCTTCGGACACACCTCGGTACAGGAGAACTGCGTCTGACACCGCCAGACGGCGTGTTCCTCCGACATCGTCTCGAGGCGCTCCTCCTGTCGGTCCTCTCCCTCCCGTTCGTCGAAGTAGAACCGGTAGGCTTTGTTGATAGCTGCCGGTCCCAGGTACTGGTTGTCCCCGGCGGCGATGTTGCACGAGGACATACAGGCCCCACACCAGATACACCGCGTACTCATCTTGATCTTCTCTCGGTTCTCCCGTGACTGGCGCTGTTCTGTCAACTCGTCCTCCGGAAGGTCGTCCGGGTCGAAGTACGGGTCCACGGAATGCATCTGCTCGTAGAAGTGCTCCATGTCCACGACGAGGTCCTTGATGACCGGGCGGTGCGGAAGGGGTTCGATACGGATCGGTTCGGAGAGGTCCTCGACCTGGTTCTGACACGCCAGCATCTGATTCCCGTTGACGAAGAGGGCGTCCGATCCGCAGACGGCCTGTCGACAGGAGTGTCGGAAGGTGAGCGAGGGATCGTGATCGTCCCGGGCGGTCATCAACGCGTCGAGAACGGTCATCCCCTCGTAGTTCTCGACGTGGAACGCTTCGAAATGAGGGTCCCCACCGTCCTCGTCGTCCGGGTCGTACCGGAAGACCTGGAGGTGGACCGTTTCCTCCCCGGTCTCGCTTCCCCCACTCGCTTCGGCCTCGCCGTCCGATGGTGTTTGGGCTTTCTTCTCCAGGCGTCGGAGTTGCGGTTCCGGTACCTCGTCCGTCTCGGTCTCCGGTGTGTCCGTGCTCATAGTTAGACGCTCACTCCCACCATTGCGTTCGCCACGCGAAGCCCCTGCCCGATGACGAGCACCGCCGCGGCAATCAGTATCCACTTCAGTACCCGCTTTGGCGTCCCGGAGAGGCCCTGGTTGATCAGGGCGTTGTACACGCCATTGACCCCGTGGAACGCCGCTGCGACGAGGAAGACGATGATGGTGATTAGATATCCGAGTTGATCCATCCGGTAGGCCGTCCCGGCGAGCGTGATGTTGGCCGCGTGGTTGACGAAGTGAAGCCAGAAGAAGTGAAACATGAGCGTCACGATCAGGATCACGGCGGTTACCCGCTGGAGGAACCACAGCCAGGTGTGTGACTGAAACGAAGAGTAGTGTTCGCTCATCGTTTCACCAGGGAATGACCTCCGGTGTGATGAACGTCGGAACGCTCCCCACCGTGATCACGGCGGTGAGGAGGAGTGATGCGTAAAACGTCTTGTCCTGTGTCTCGAGGCCGATACCCAGGTCCACGAGCAAGAGACGGATACCATTTAACATGTGGAACACGGCGACTGCCAGGAGGCCAACCTCGAGGACCCTGACGAGGAAAAGGCTCTCGAGGCCCTGCAGAGTCTGTGTGTAGACGTCTGTCCCCGCCTGGATCGCGGCGGGATTCGACGCCGCCGGGATGGCGGAACTCATCACGGCGACGTGGGCAAAGAGGTACCCGACCAGTACCCAGCCAGTGAACTTGTGGAACACCCAGGCCCACATTCCTGCGGAGAAGTGGAGGAACCGACTGTAGTCCTCGACGAGGCCTCGATCATACGACTCGCTCATTCATATTTGTACTGTGAGCCCAACTCACAAAGAACTTACTCCCGGGGGAACCCGACACGACACCGTCACTTACTCGATTTCGACCGGGTGGCGACTGTCGGGTTGGCCGACTTCGATCGCGCGGAGCGTCCGCTCGTCCAGTTCGACGAGATGACACAGTGGGTTCCCTGGATGGACGAGCGGGTTCTCGAGCACGCCGACGAGTAATCCGGTGAATGGGGCGGGGATTCCGTACCGTTCGGTTTTGAATGGGTTCGTGATGGTGGCAATCGTCTCCCCGTCCTCGACGAGTTCGCCCCGTTCGAAGTGCATCTCGACGAGTCCACCGACGTCCGATCGAAGCCAAGTCTTCTGGTCCTCACCGATCACAGTCCGCCACCCCGGCCAGTGGACCGGTTCGTGGGGCAATACCCCGTACTCTGCCAGGGCGCTCGCCACGCCGTCGAGTGCGCGATCGATCAGGTCCCGCTGGAAGCGATGGGCCTCTCCCAATTCGATCGTGATGGTGGGGATACCCCGATCGCCCGCCTCACGGCGGAGCGTCCCGCTGATTCCCTCGCTATCCAGAATGACGTTCGACCCGAAGGCCCGGGCCAGCCGTGCCACCTCCTCGTCCGCCATGTTTGCCCGGACGTGGAGCATGTTTGTGCGACCCCGGGTCGAGGTGTGAAAGTCGATCCCGATGTCCGCCGGCTCGATGAAGTTCCTGAAAATCTGATGTGCCATCCGTCTCGCGTTTGTCCCCGTGGCGTCCCCGGGAAAGGAGCGATTGAGGTCGCGGTCATATATCGGGAGGTAGCGCTCCTGGGCGAGGAATCCGGGAACGTTCATGACGGGGAGCAAAATCAGCGTCCCGGAGAACTGAGATCGGTCCCAGTCGAGTAACTCGCGAACCACTTCGATCCCGTTCAACTCGTCCCCGTGCGAGGCGGCAGACAGAAAGACAGTCGGACCGGGTTCCTCGCTGTTGACGATGGAGACCGGAACCCTGATCGGATCCCCGAGATAGGTCTCGCTGATGCTGTACCGGATCGTCACCGATTCGCCCGGGTCGACTTTTCCCCCATCGTAGGTGAAGGGGCCCTCTGTCATTGCCCCGTCATTGGGGATAGGTGGTTAAGACCTTGATCAATGAAATCCGTCCAGGTGGGAGAACGGACCGACTGCGGAGAGAGGACCCGAGAGGCCATCGAGTGAGACTGCTGACCGAGACGCCATAAATCGTGTTACGGGCGGCACATTCGCCGCAACGGGAAGTGAGTGATTTATCAGCCCGTCAAAATGTCGACAGTTTATCCAAGGGCCAGTTTATCCAAAGGCCATCGGCCACGGGCAAGAGAGGGTCATTTATAGGCGCGTGGGGCGAGGTTTGGCGTATGGACGATTCCGTCTCCGTCGGGGTTCTCAGCCTACACACGAGCAAAGAGACGAAAGCGATTCTCAATACGATAAACGAGATGGGCCACAGAGGACACTGGCTCAGAGAGGATACCCTGGTCGTCGATATCGAGGACGATACGGTCACTATCGAACCGGACGTGGACATCATCGTCAACCGATTGCTTCTCTCGAAAACCGATCAACCGGCCGAACTCCTGGGGCTGGCAAAGAGTCTCGGTCGACTGAGACCAATGTTGAATCGCCCCGAGAACGTCCTCATTGCCTTCCACAAGTTCGCCACGGCGACGACCGTGGCGGAGTCGAACGTTCGGATACCGAACGCGCTCATGGCACTGGACGCGGGCCGCCTCAACGAATTGCGGCCGAAATTCGGCGATGAGGCGGTGTACAAGACGGCGATCGGGACCCACGGCGGCGGAACGTGGAAGGTCGGGCCGGGCGAAAGCGTCAATCCGCGGATCGGCGATCGGTTCGCGTTTCTCCAGGAATTGATCGAGCGGCCGGGAAGCGAACGGCAGTCCGACCTCCGAATCTATCTCGTCGATGGAGAAATCGTGGCCGCGATGCGCCGGACCGCACCGGAGAACGACTGGCGCACGAACGTCGCTCTCGGAGGTGGGGTCGAACCTGTCGAGGACATTCCCGACGCCGCCGCCGACATGGCGAGGGAGGCGAGTGACCTCGTCGGACTCGATTACGCCGGTGTCGACCTCGTCGAAGGCGTCGACGGCTGGTACCTCCTCGAGGTCAATCCCACTGCGGGATTCAAGGCGCTCTACCGGGCAACGGGGATTAGCCCGGCGGCGCACATCGCTCGACTCGCGATCGAAACGGCGGGTGGGGAGGTCGACACCGACCGGTTCGAACAACTTACCGGCGTCCTCGACGACTCGATGCCGGAGTCCGCGCCGATCGGGGAGCCCGAGCCCAGGGGTCAGCCGAATGTCATCGGGTATACAGAAGAGGTCCTCGTGAGCGGAACCTCGGGGACGGAACGAATCGTGGCGAAAGCCGATACCGGCGCCTCGCGGACCAGCATCGATACCAAACTCGCTGCGGCCATCGGCGCAGGACCGATCAAGAGTATGACGAAGGTCAGGTCGGGAAGCCGAAAAACCGGAAAATCACGGCCGATCGTGGACATCGTCGTGGGCATCGGCGGTGACCGACATACCGTCTCCGCCAGCCTCGAAGACCGATCACACATGGATTACCAGATGTTGCTCGGGCGCGATATTCTGCAATCCTACCAGGTCGACGTGCGACGGACGATCGAATCGGGCACCCATACCGAAGAAGAGGAAGAAGAAACCGAAGAGTAACACCAAGTGCTCCGGGATGGATCCCGCCCGGTCGTGAAATGGTCGTTCAAACGTGTTGTCGTATACTCCATTGAGGTTCTGTATAGTTTAATAGTATACTGTTATTCACGTAAAGTAATTTAGTCACAATATTTATTGTTCATAATTTATTATTTATTAGATTTCCGAAGTAATCTTGAAAAGTGTATTGTTGTATTATTACTATTGTCAATTATTATTAATTATTATTATTATCTAATTATGATTGATGATATTATTATTATCATTATTATTATTATTATTATTATTTAATTATAGTTGATATTATTATTTAATTATAGTTGATATTATTATTTAATTATAGTTGATATTATTAT
>JBDGTL010000018.1:2435-17855 GCA_042216905.1 Halodesulfurarchaeum sp. | reverse complement strand
CGTATTTCATAATCGAATTTGTAATTTTACCAATTATATAGTATAACATTTCATCTCATATTGTATTGTTATAATTTTTAACACAGCCCTTCTTGTGTTCGTGGAGGCTTACCCCGGTTCGCCGAACTCCGATTCGGTGACCCTGACCACGACGGTGTCCTCGACGTCCCGGAGATCGTAGTCCGGAACGCTTCCCTCCCGCCGTTTGGCGTACATCGGCTCGACGAGCGAATCGTCCTCGAGACCGTAGATCTTGAGAAACGATCCGGTCGACTCCGGATCGACAATCCCGTCTCTGACGTCGTGAGCAAGGTCCCGAGAGAGCCATTCCTCCCGGCTGATCGACGGTTCGAGGACGAGTGACTCCTCGGCCACCCGTGCGAGATACCAGTCCAGGTCGTTGAGCAACGACACCGCCGCCCCGAGGCTGATCGTCTCGACGGCAAGTGAATTCTCGAACGGCTCGAAGAGTTCGTACGGAGAGAGGGCTGACCGGGCAGTCTCGTAGGAGAGCAACTCGGGACGGACCTTCGTTCCCGCCGATCCGAGAAAGCATACCCTGGTCATCGCGACTGCTCGATCCCCCCGACGTCGGATCGCGCCCGGTGGAGGTCGACGGTTTCCGACCGCTTGAATGCTTCCTCGGCCCACCGACCCATTGCCTCCGGCTCGCGCGAGTCGACAGTGGACGGATCCGCTCTCGTCTCGGGTCGGTCTGGGGCGATTCGATTGCACCCTGCCTGGATCGTCGCATCCTCGTAGGTCCCGATGTCGCGGGCGAGTGAGATGATCTCCTGTTTGTTCCAACTCGACAGGGGACGATGCACCGGAAGTGTCGTGACGCGGTCTGTTACCGCGAGATTTGCCGCCGTCTGACTCGACTTCTGACCGATCGCTTCCCCCGTCACGAGTCCGACTGCACCCCGGTCTTTCGCGACCCGCTCGGCGACTTCGAGCATCAACCGCCTGAGGACGAGCATCCTGAGGTCGTCCAATTCCGCCTCGATTTGCTCCAGGTACGGGCCGATGGGTGAAACGATGACCTGCCAGTTCTGGTTCGGGGCAAAGTCTGCTAGCCGTTCGATCGTTGCGAGTGCTCTTTGCCGATGGTCCGGCCCACCGTACTGTCCCAGGTCAAAGTAAAGCGGCAGGATCGGTGACCCACGTTTCATCGCCAGCCACCCGGCCACGGGCGAATCGATCCCCCCGCTCACGAGCGAGACGAGCGGTCGCTGGGATCCGACGGGGAGGCCACCAGGGCCGTCGATCGTCTCGAGAAAGACGAAGGCCTCGGATTCGCGGACTTCGACCGAGAACGTGATGTCGGGGTCATCGAGGTCGACGCTCGGATCGACGTCGTCCTCGACCGCCGTCCAGATCGCCTCGCCGCCGGCCGCTCCAACGTCCTGGCTCGTGAAGTCCTGGCCGCCGGTTCGTCGTGCGTCGACGGCAAACGAACCGCCGTCGTAGTGTTCGCGGGCCGTGTTTGCAAGCACCTCACAGATGGCGTCGAGATCGGGCGTTACGGACCTGGCGGGACTGGTGGAGACGACACCGAACGCGTCCGCCGCTTCTTCCGCCGCGTCTCCTGGCTCCTCTGTCCGGACGAAGAGCCGACCCCATTCCCGTTCGACGGTTCCCGGAACGCCCCGGTCTGCCAGGAGTTCGGCGAGGTTTTCCGCAAGGCGACGCTCCATCCTGCTCTGGACGCGAGAGGACTTCACGCCGATGTCGCCGTGCCTGACGACGACCACGTCCGCTCCTGGCGGTTCCATCGTCCGAATCAACGACCCGGGTGATTAAACGCGCTTCGCCGTGAAGCCAGATCACGGGTGGACGCCCGGATGCAAACCCCGGCCTGTACCGCGTCCCCACCTATATCAAAATGTCGAGATGTTGCCCTCGACCACGTCGTCCGTGAGTTCACCGACGCGGGCCAGGCGGTCGTCGACGATCCGTCGGATTTCGGGTTCTACGGCCTCGAGCGTGACGCCCGATTCGGTCACGACGTGGACGTCGGCGACCTGTGGCTGGTCGATCGGGGATCCGATCTGGCTGAGCAATCGAACCCGGAGGTCACGGATGCCCACGACTGCATCGACGACTTCTTCGGCGATTTCCGTCGAGAGGAGGTTGTAGATCTTCCCGATGTGATTTACCGGATTCTTCCCGCTCGTTGCTTCCATCGACATCGATCGGTTGGGCGTGATGAGTCCGTTTGCCCGGTTTCCCCGGCCGACCGACCCGTCGTCGCCCTGTTCCGCACTGGTCCCCGTCGTGGTGAGATAGATCGCCCCTTCTTCCGGGTTGTCGGCCGTGTTCACGTTGACGCGAACCTCCCGGTCCGTGTACTCCTCGGCGAGGTCATTGACGAATTCCTCGATGGCGGCGATCTCCGATCGATACGCCTCCATGTTCGGGACGTAGGTGTCGATCAGTGCCGTCGCCACCGTCAGGTCGATTGTGTCCCCCTCGCGCTTTCCCATGACTTTGATGTCCTCGCCGAGCGCCGGGTGATCGTCCCCGAACTCCCCGTTGAGCCGTCGTTCGGTGTTGAGAACGATTTGTTCGGTCTCGGTGAGCGGTGCGTGCCCGACCCCGAAACTGGTATCGTTCGACATCGGGACCGACCGTCCGTCCTCGGTAAACACCTCCTGGAGGTCGCCTGACCCCTCGCCGAGTTTCACGTCCACGATCACGTCCGATTCGAGGTCCAGGTTCGGGAGCGTCTCCCGGAGGAAATCGCGGGCGGCCGAGAGCGCGATGGAGTCGACGGGAATCGACTCTCCTTCGTACGTCTTCGTTGCCCGCCCGACGATGAGAATGTAGATTGGTTCGATGACGTCCCCACCTCCGAACGCGGGTGCCGCCCGACCGGCGACGAGTTGTGTCTCGTCGGTGTTGTAATGCAGGACGGTCCCGAATCGATCCAGATACGTTCGAGCCAGCGCCTGGGAGACAGATTCGGCGATACCGTCGCAGATGGAATCGGGGTGACCGGTCCCCTTCCGCTCGACGATTTCGATCTCCTGGTCCTCTACCGCCGTCCGGTCGAGGGCCTGGACTCGAATGTTACGCTCGTTCATTGTCGGGCTTTCCCCACGCGTTCTCGTATAACTTGCGAAAACCTGTGTCGACGTGTATATGCGGGACAGTCATATCGACGTCACGATTCGCGCCCCTCCCGGAGCAGCAATTCCAGATACGACGTCCGTATCGTCGCATTCGGGTCGAGCCCCAGTCGTTCGAGGAGGTCGAATGCACCATCCCGTGCGTTCTCGATTTTCTCCTCGCTGGCCGCTGTCCCACCCGCCCCTTCATCTGTCTCGGTTTCGACCTCGACGAATGACCCCACCTCGGCGACGGAATCGAGTGAGACGGTGTACTTACCCACCTCGTACCGTTCCCGCTCCTTTCGGACCGTCCCAACGGGGGAATATCCGAGGGATTCGAGAATAGACTCGAGCGCGTCGGGATCACCGACGGCCGTCTCCACCTCCCGCCGGGTCTTCGACGTCTCGTCTACCTTCGGGCCCTTGAACGTGAGCGTATGGGACGCGGTATCGCCCCGTCGTTCGTTCCTGAGTCGAAGCGCTTCGTCCCGTTCGGCGAAGTCACGATGGGGCGCGTCGAAGTACGTATCGGTCTGCTCGACCGTCTCGCGGTGCCTGGCGTCGATCGCGTCGAGCGAGGCCCTGACGTCGTCCAGGTCGGCCCGGACCTTCACCTCGACCTCGTACATGTATCCTGCCTCGGCGCCCGGCCCGAAAAACACACCGTCCGCCACCTGACATCGGCCGTTGAACAACGGGCTTAACCCCCGGAATCGCGTAGCTCATACCGATGGGATCGCGGTCGGCGGACGTTTTCGGAACCCTCGGACCCGCAGTCCGGGAGGCGCTTTCGGAACGGGGCTTTTCGACCCCGACCGAGCCACAGCAACGCGCGATCCCGCCCATCGCCGCTTCCGATCACACTCTCGTGGTGGCACCGACCGGGACCGGCAAGACCGAGACGGCGATGCTTCCCATTTTCGACGCTCTCCACGCCGACCCCCCGGACGGCTTCGGAGCGCTCTACGTCACGCCGCTTCGCGCGCTCAACCGCGACATGCGCGAACGACTCGAGTGGTGGGGCGAGACGCTCAACCTCGCGGTCGACGTCCGCCACGGCGACACTACTCAGTATCAGAGACAGAAGCAGGCGAACGATCCGCCCGACGTCCTCATCACCACCCCGGAAACGCTCCAGGCAATGCTGACTGGCTCGAAACTCCGCGAGGGTCTCGAGTCCGTTCGGCACGTGGTTGTCGACGAAATCCACGAACTCGCGGCGTCGAAACGAGGGGCCCAACTTACCATCGCACTGGAACGGCTCCGGGAACTCGCTGGCCCCTTCCAGCGGGTGGGTCTGTCGGCGACGGTCGGTGATCCTGAGGAAGTCGGTCGGTTTCTCACGGGCGATAGAGGATGCTCGATCGTCGAGGTAGACATCTCGAGTCGGGTCGAGTTCCAGGTGGTCCAGCCGGCCATTACGGACGAGGACCGCTCCCTCGCTTCGGAGTTGCTCACCACGGCATCGGTGGCGAGTCACGTTCGGTATATACGCGACCTCGTCGCCGAGCACGACTCGACGTTGATATTCGTCAACACGCGTCAGACTGCCGAGGCACTCGGATCCCGGTTCCGGGACCTCGACGTGTCGGTGGGCGTCCATCACGGCTCGCTCTCGAAGTCGGCCAGGATCGAGGTCGAGGACGCCTTCAAGGCGGGCGAAATCGACGCCCTCCTCTGTACCTCCTCGATGGAACTCGGGATCGACGTGGGGCGTATCGATCACGTGATCCAGTACGCGAGTCCCCGCGAAGTGGCCCGCCTCCTCCAGCGGGTCGGGAGGGCCGGTCACCGGAGTGACGAGGTTTCGACCGGCACCATCGTCACCGGCCATTCGGACGATACGCTCGAAGCTATGGCCATCGCGAGGCGCGCCAGCAGCGGTGCGGTGGAACCGGCCGAGATTCACCACGGCAGTCTGGACGTCGTCGCGAACCAGGTTGTCGGGCTGGCGATGGACGCCGGGGAAATCTCCGCTCGGGGCGCGTACGAAATCGTCACTCGCGCCTATCCCTTCCGCGACCTCGACGAAGAGTCCTTCAAATCTGTCGTCACCGAATTGTCCGGCAATTACGTCATCTGGCTCGACGAGGTCGAGGACCGCATCGAGAAGAGCGGCGAAACCTGGCAATATTATTATAATAATCTCTCGATGATCCCCGACGAGGAGACATACGAGGTCTACGACATCGCCGGGGGTTCCCAGGTGGGCACCCTGGACGAGCGGTTCGTGGTCAACTTCGCGGAACCCGGAGCCACATTCATTCAGCGTGGTGACATGTGGCGTATCGCCGAGATCGACGAAGAGGAGGGCCGGGTCGAAGTCTCACCCATCGAGGACCCCTCGGGTGAGGTCCCCTCGTGGGTCGGCCAGGAGATTCCAGTCCCCCGTCCCATCGCGTCGGAGGTCGGGGAGATGCGTCGGGTCGCCTCTCGGCAGTTCGAAACGGGGGCGGACACCGACGCCGTAGCGAGCGAATTCGCGGGACGATATCCCGCAGACGCCGCGTCCATCACTCGCGGTCTCGAACCCGTCGAACGACAGGTCGACGCGGAGGCCCCTGTCCCGACTGACGACGAAATCGTCATCGAATCCGAGGGTCGATCGGTCGTGGTAAACGCGGCGTTCGGCCACAAAACGAACGAGACGCTCGGGCGACTCGTTGCTGCACTCCTCGGACAGCGAACCGGGTCGTCGGTCGGGATGGATGCCGACCCGTACCGGATCGAACTCGAGGTCCCCCGTGGTATTCGGACCACCGACGTCATCGAGGTTTTCGAGGAAACCGATCCCGAGCACGTGGGCCCCCTCCTCGAATTGAGTCTGAACAACTCGGAAACGCTCTCGTTCACGCTGTCGCACGTGGCGGCGAAGTTCGGCGCTCTCAAGCGCTGGGAGGGGGGAGACGCCGTGTCGCTCGAGCGAGTCATGGCCGCACTCGAGGACACGCCAATGTACGAGGAGGCGATCAGGGAAGTCTTTCACGAGGACCTGGCTATCGAGGATGCTGCCTCGGTCCTCGAGTCGATACAGGACGGATCGATCGGGATCGAGGTTCACGGTGGCAGGACGCCGATCGGCGTCGAGGGTCGATCGAGCGGGAAAGAGTTGCTCACCCCCGAGAACGCGGACGCAAGCGTGATCGAGACGGTGAAGGAACGAATCGAGAACGACACCGTCCACCTGGTCTGTCTCCACTGTCAGGACTTCGAACACGAGACGAGGGTCGGTCGAGTTCGTGACCAACCGACCTGCCCGGAATGCGACTCGACGATGATCGCCGCGTTGAGTCCCTGGGCCGAGGACACGCTCGAGGCGATCCGTGAATCGGAGAAGGACGAGGAGCAAGAACGCCTGACCCGCCGGGCGTTCAGGAACGCGAGTCTGGTCCAGGCACACGGCAAAAAAGCCGTCATCGCGCTCGCTGCCCGGGGTGTCGGCCCACAGAACGCTGCCCGAATCATCAACCGTCACCGCGAGGACGAGGCGGATTTCTACCGAGACATTCTGGAGCGAGAGCGCGAGTACGCCAGGACGAAGGCGTTCTGGTGATCTTGGACCCGCCTCCGATGAACGTCGGAGAAATCCCGGGATTTGACGGCATTCCGGTACAATCGACTGTCACGAGTTCACTTTTTACGAGGAATCGCCGTGGTTTTCACGAGGAATTGGGTGGTTTCCTTGAGGAATTGGGTGGTTTTCACGAGGAATCGCCGTAGTTTTCACGAAGAATCGGCGTGGACATCACAATTACGCGTGAATAAAACTCACATTCTAGAAACATCTGTGAGGGGAACTGACACTCACATTCTAGAATGGAGGCGCAACCGTTCATCCATGAGAGTGCAACCGTTCATCCATGAGGGTGCAACCGTTCATCCATGAGAATACAATTGAGATGCGAATCGTCGCCCATCAGGATATACCGGAGATGGAAACGTTCACACCAATATACAATGGAGACGTACAATCTCAGGCATCGGATACCAGGAGAAAGCGAACCGTTACGTATCAGGACGAAATGCGAGCAGTAATCAAGACAAAATGGTGAGCAATAATCTGATTGAAACGATAATCAGTAATCAGCCTGAAAGGATGACCGGTACTCAGGACGAAAGGATGACCGGTACTCAGGATGAAAGGATGACCGGTACTCAGGACGAAAGGATGACCGGTACTCAGGATGAAAGGATGACCGGTACTCAGGACGAAAGGATGGCGAGTATTTTCTGTCGGAGTTCCGCAGGCCTCTCGACTCTATAGTCGGCCGGGCCGGTATCGGTGGATCTGCCTTCCGGGACGTACCCGATGGTGCGGGCCCCGGCACTACTCGCAGCCTTCATTCCGTTCGAGGAGTCCTCGACGACCAGCATTCCAGTCGGCTTCACGTCGAGTCGTCTCGCGACCGTCTCGTATACGTCGGGTTCAGGCTTCCCGGGTCCGTCGATGGTCGCGGCGCTGAGGACGACGTCGAATCGCTCCGCCAGGTCGTATCGCTCGAAAACGATGTCGATCCACCGGGGATACGAAGACGTACAGAGACCGATTGGATACCCCCGAGCGCCGATTTCGTCGAGGAGGTCCTGGAGGCCCGGCAGTGGGTCGGCCCGCTCGTACACCCGGTCGGCCCGCTCGTCGAACAGGTCGAAGTATTCCTCCCGGGTGACCTCGAGGTCGTATTCGGCCGCCAATTTCTCGTATTGATCGTGAACGTTGATGCCGAGGATGTCCCGTGGTTCGACGTCGTGGCCGGACGGGAGCGCGGTGTCGAGAATCGCCCGTTCCTCCTCCATCCAGAACGGTTCCGTATCGACTATCACGCCATCCATGTCGAAGACCACGGCGTCGATCATGGGAGAGGGTACCGTCTGGGTACTCCTGTCCGTTTCGCCTCCCGATCGGGGGGGGGAGAGGGAGTCGGTCGACCGCTCTCGATCAGTCCCATTCCGCAAGCGCCGCCTCGAAGTGTTCCATCCTGATTCGAACGTCTTCGGGGGCTGGGGCTTCTTCCCCGCGCTCGCGTTTCGCGGTCACGTCACGGATAGCGTTCATCGACGCAGTCCGAACCAGCGAGGCGATGTCCGCACCTGTCTTTCCCTCGAGCGACGCGGCGATGTCGTCCAGGTCGACGTCCTCACCCAGTGGTTTCTCTCGCGTGTGAACGGCCAGGATTTCACGCCGCGCAGCCCCGTCCGGGGATGGGACGGTGACGTGCTCTTCGAGACGGCCGGGTCTGAGCAGCGCCGGGTCGATCGCTTCCTCTCGATTCGTCGCCGCGAGAACGATCAAATGCGGGTCGTCGGCCGCCGAATCGAGTTCGGCGAGCAACTGGGAGACGACGCGCTCTCCGACGTCGGTGCTGCCGTCGCCGCGAACTCCCGCGATGGCGTCGACCTCGTCGAAAAACACGATTGTGGGTGCTGCCTGTCGCGCCCGCTCGAAGACGGTGCGGATCGCCTTCTCGGATTCGCCCACGTAGCGATCGAAGAGTTCCGGTCCCGCGACGCGGATGACGTTTACTCCGCTCTCGTTCGCCACGGCCCGGGCGAGCATCGTCTTTCCCGTTCCCGACGGACCGGACAGCAGAATGCCCGACGGTGGATCGGTCGCCGTGGCCTCGAAGAGATCCCGGTGATTCAGGGGCCAGGCGACTGCTTCCCTGAGCGTGGCCTTCGCGTCCTCCAGCCCGCCGACGTCGTCGAACGACGTTTCGGGGAATTCGGCGACGAACTCCCGCATCGCGGAGGGCTCGACTGCCGACCGTGCCTGCTCGAGGTCCTCTCGAGTGACGGAAAGATTCCCGACGTCCGAATCCCCTGACCGGCGGAGTGCTCGCATCGCGGCCTCGGCCACCAGCGCCCGGAGATCCGCACCCACGAATCCGTGTGTTTGCTCAGCGATCCGATCGAGATCCACGCCGTCCGAAAGGGGTGTCCCGCGGGTGTGGATGTCGAGGATCTCTCGGCGACCGGCCCTCTCCGGAACCCCGATTTCGACCTCCCGGTCGAACCGGCCAGGCCGCCGGAGCGCCTGGTCGACGACGTCGAGTCGGTTCGTGGCACCGATGACGACGACTTCACCGCGTGCCTCGAGTCCGTCCATGAGCGAGAGCAACTGTGCGACGACGCGTGCTTCGAGATCCCCCGTATCGTCCCGGCTCCTGGCCACGGCGTCGATTTCGTCGAAGAACACGATGCTCGGGGCTCGCTCCCTTGCCTCCTCGAATATCGATCGAAGCCGCTCTTCGGATTCTCCCTTGAACTTCCGTACGATCTCGGGCCCGGAGACGTGAATGAAGTGGGCGTTTACCTCGTTCGCCACAGCCCTCGCGATCAACGTCTTTCCGGTACCAGGGGGCCCGTGCATCAGAACGCCCTTCGGCGGGTCGATTCCCAGGTGTCTGAAGACCCCGGGATTTGAGAGCGGACGTTCCACGAGTTCTCTGACCGATTCGAGTTCCGCGTCGAGACCGCCGACGTCCTCGTACGTCACTCCGACTTCGCGTCCTCCCGTACCGGTTTCGAATCTCGTGTCGTTGGAGCGGATCTGGATGTCGGTCGAGTCCGTTACGACGACCGATCCCTCCGGGTCGGTATCCACGACCCTGAACTCGCCGAGGTCTCCAAGGGCGTCGACCTTCACGTGGTCCCCCGCACTGACCGTTCGATTGTCGAGTGACTGCTCGAGTGACCGGCGTATCGCGTCTTCCTCGCGGCCCAGATCCTCGGTCGGTCCGATTTCGACGACCGCTGCATCCCGGACTTCGACGGGAGCGATGTTCACGGTCTCTCCCACGGAGACACTTGCGTTGGTCCTGATCTCGCCGTCGGCCCGGATTTCGTCAGGATCGAGGTCGTCCCGGCCAGGCCAGACTTTCGCGACCGTTTCTCGCGGGCCACTGATCCTGACCGTTTCGCCACTCAATACGCCAAGCTCCTTCATCCGGTCTCTCGGGATTCTTACGATCCCTCGGCCGGCGTCTCTCGGGCGGGCGTCACGCACCACGGACGACAGGGCCCGGCGATCCTCCATGGCCACTCCTACGTCGCCCCGTGGAAAAACGTGCCGGGGCAACGCCTATTGTGTCCGAAGGCCGACCATGATATATGGTGACGGAAACGACGAAGGACGACATGACCTGGTACGAGTGCGAGAAGTGTGGGTTGCTCTTCGATACGAAAGAGGAGGCCCGGCAACACGAGGCGAATTGCGATGCCGAAGAACCCTCGTACCTCCAGTAATCCGGGGAATTCGTTTCATCCACACCCGCTGGGCCGATGCCGAGGCAGGGTTCTCGACGGGTATCCGTTTCCCGAATACGACACAGAGGAGGGTCACGTCTCGGCTATCGTTTTCTCGCTTCGTCCCACCTCTTCGGGCGGGTATCACTCCTCATCCTCGTCGTATTCCGGTCGCAACTCGTACATCGCCTCGCCGTGTTCGTCCTCCTCGAAAACGAAGACCCGCCCCTCCAACTCGTCGAAGTCGGCCGCGATCTCGATCGCCATACCGTCCACCTCGGCGGTGACGCCGGGGTAGATCTCGGCTGTCTGCTCTCCCTCCACCAGGACTCGTCCGACGCCGCTGTCTTCGAGGACGTCGTCGTCGGTTTTCATCTCGTTGACGTAGGTCATCACGCCTTCACGCCCAGTCTCGTCTGTCACGAGGACCTGGACGTCCTTCCCGGGTTGACACCGAAGACGGTCGGACACCACGCCGGGAACTCCATTATAGAATACCCGCCGGTCGTTGTCGTACAGGACGTAGATGCCCTCTTCGGCGAGTTCCACCGAGAGCGGCCTCGGGGCGACCTCGTTACGGATTCCCATCGAAACACTGTATCCGGTCGTCGAGGAAAAGCCCCCCGTTTCTGGCCCCATCGGGCCAGTCTATCGGACCGCCAGTCGTAAGTACTGCCTGCGAAATTTGACTGTATGAACGGGCGTGCCGCGGCGCCGGCGGCTGGGACGATCCTGAACGCGCTGGCAACGGGATACGGATCTGCGTTCGCCATCGACGAGTACGTTCGGGCGTCTGTGCGACTCGACGCCGAGCCCACCGTTACCGGTCGGGTTTCCGGCCACCCCGACGCTGACACGGCGCTCATCGAGGCGTGTGTGAGCGCCGTCACCGATCGCTTCGACGGTCCGTCGGGTGGTGTCGTCGAGACGGAGAGCGACGTGGCTATGGCTTCGGGGCTCAAGAGTTCTAGTGCCGCTGCCAACGCGACGGTTCTCGCCACCCTCGAGGCGCTTGGCGAAGCCGATTCGATGTCACGGGAGGAGGCGGCCCGCCTGGGGGTCGACGTGGCGAGAGAGGTCGGTGTAACCGTCACGGGTGCCTACGACGACGCGAGTGCCAGCATGCTGGGTGGGGTGACGATCACGAACAACCGAACGGACGAGATTCTCCATCGGGATACGATTTCCTGGGACGTCGCGGTTCTTTCCCCACCTGAAGCATCACTCAGCGCCGAGGCCGACGTGAACCGGTGTGAACGAGTTCGCCCGATGGCGAATCTCGTCCGCGAACTCGCGGCGGACGGACGGTACGGCGAAGCCATGACCGCGAACGGGTTCGCGTTTTCGGCCGCGCTTTCCCGGTCTCCCGAGCCGATGATCGAGGCACTCCCGGATGTGGCGGGCGTCAGCCTCTCCGGTACCGGTCCGAGTTACGTCGCCGTGGGGACCGCTGACGAAGTCGAGGAGGTTCTGGACCGGTGGTCGGATCGAGATGGAAGCGTTATTCGGACGACGACCCAAACGGAGGGGGCGAGGATCGAATGAGCGGAGAATTCGACACCGATCGATCGAGGGACCGGGAGGAAGACCCGAGTCTGGAGGAACTCCGCGAGGAGATACGGGATATCGACCGCGACATCGTCGAACTGATCGCCAGGCGGACGTACGTCGCCGATTCGATTGCCGAGGTGAAAGCCGACCGGGGACTCGAGACCGTCGACGAGGACCAGGAACGGACCGTCATGGAACGGGCCGGCGAGAATGCAGAGCGGTTCGACGTCGATTCCAACCTGGTGAAGGCGATATTTCGACTGCTCATCGAATTGAACAAGATAGAGCAACGAAGCGAACGGGGTGGCGAGTAACTCGGTCCCGACCTCGTTTCGTCTGTTTGCTATCCGGTTCGATATCGCTCAGCGAGTTCGTCGAGGGTTCCGTGCCGTTCCGTCGTATGCGGGGCTCTGAGTGGGGAGACACTGATCTTTTCCTCGACTACCGCACGACGGTCCGTGTCAGGATCGTCGGCGAGATTTCCCGATGCCATCCGTTCCCACATCCGGTCCTTGAGCGAGACGACCTCGCCGTCGCGTTCGGCGGTCATGTCGTAGGCCCGGGAGGGTCGCGTTACTACCATCCCCTTCGTGGGCGTGTCGGGATTCGGCGCGTTCACGTTGAGGTAATCTGCGTGATCGAACACGTCCGACTCCAGGCCGTGTTCGACCAGGTAGGCTGTTGCGTCCGCTGCTTCCTCGTATTCTTCTTTCGTGGTGGTCTGGTTCCACCGATCGCCAGGCAGGTACAGGGAGGTGGCGATTGCTGGAACCTCGAAAAACGCTGCCTCGACGGCAGCACTCACTGTTCCCGACCGGCCGAGAACGTACATTCCGAGATTTGCCCCTTTGTTGATCCCGGCCACGACCACGTCCGGTGGGGGTGCGAGGGATTCGATTCCAGCGATGACGCAATCCACGGGCGTTCCGTCGATGGCATACCCTCCTGTCGTTTCCGTGACACTGACCTCGGTCGACGCCGCACGCCCGACTGCGCTCTTGTTGCAAGCGGGTGCCACGACTGTCACGTTCCCGACGGACGATAGGCGCTCGCGGAGGGCCCTGATACCCGGACTGTCGATACCGTCGTCGTTCGTGAGGAGGATGTCCGGGGACTCGTCCATGCGGGGTCGTGGAATTAGTGGCGGAAAAGTCCATCTCTTTGTCACTCCGATCGCGATACAGCTCCGTCTGGCAATTTTCTCCCGCTGTCAGGCCAGTCCCCCCACACTATCGACGATTGTTTCCTCGTCCACGACGAGGTTGTACGCGGATTCGTCCTCGTTGTAGAGGGCGAGGACCCCGTCGAACCGGAGGAGGTCGCCGTACTCGGCGTCGATCAACTCCCGGTTCAGTCCGGTCTCGTTGACGAGGACGGCGAAGTGCGCGAGCGACTCGCTCCCGTCGCTGATTTTGAAAACTGCGTGATCGTCGCTCCCGAGGTCGTTCGAGAGTTTGACGCCGATCACCACGATCCTGTTCGAGACGTGCCGGTCCATTTCGCCCATTTTCGCGACTGCATCGGTCGAGAGCGACACGTCGTATCGAGACGTGTCGTCGCGCCGGAGGAAACTGTACGAGTACTGGACGTCGACGTTCCTGATTTCCTCGGGGTCTGCCGTTTCCCCTCCCAAGCGCTCCTGAAACGCCGGTGTTTCGAGGTCAGGACGTGTCACGAACGACCAGCACTCGTCGGTCGGCCGATCGTCGTCCCAGAGACGGACTGTCGGACCGTAGACAGTCGCCCCGGCTTGGGACTCGAGTGAGCGTTCGACGTCACGGAGCAGCAGACTCGTGTTCCTGTCAGCCGGGGAAAGAAGCACCATCGTTCCGTCCGCCTCGAGATACTGGAGGTATTCGTTCGCCACCGCGACTGGGTCCTCCAGTTCGGAGAGGACGTTGAAGAACACAACGAGGTCGTAGGTATCGTCCGGTTCGAAGGACTCGGCCCGGGAATCGACGATTTCGAGATGGAAGTTGTCGTTCGTTTGCCGACCAAGTGCGTCGAGAAGGGTCGAGGCCTCGCTCGGTTCGACCGCTGTGTACTTCACGAGTGGGGGCACGTCCCTCGATTCACTCGTGTCGAATACCCGGTCGTGAATTCCGAGCATCGGGCCACCGACTCCCGCTCCCACGTCGAGGATCGACAGTCGGCTGTCGAGTAACCCCTCTATACCGAGTTCCTGCACGACGTACCAGCCAGTCGCGTAATAATCTGCCAGGTGATAGATCGCGTAGGCCAGCGCACCCTCGCGGTCGTATTCCACACTGTTCTGGTGCAGGTAGTCTTCTTTCATGCGCCGGATCCCCTTTCGAATTGTATCGCCGGATGTCCCACGGAACCAGTTCGGTCCCCACTCCTCGACGAGGAGGTCCTCGAGCACGTCAGCGTACTTCGGTGGCAACCGTTCCACCGGTCGATGAACCATTGTAAGTGAGTCATCCGAAACCGGGACAAACGTCCCGTCTTTTCGTTCGACGATGTCGAGGTCCCAGGCGGATTCACGGAGGACCTGCCGGATGGCTCGTGGATCAGGGTTCTGGGGGACGTACTCTGTAATTTCGTCGGGGTCGATCGGTCGAACGTTCCTGAGATACTTGGCGTTCTCCCGAATCGCCTCTCGGTCAACGGGCATCGTGATAGAGCGTTTCGAACGTTTCCCTGTCGGCCTCCTCGAGACGACTGGCGGCCTCGCTGATGTCCTTTGCACCGCCGAACTGCTCCTGGATGTCTGCGTAGACACCAGGCGATCCGCCCGTTACACGATCGAGGAGGGTTCTTAATTGTTCGAATACCGGCGTGGAGAGTTCGGCTGGGACCGAATCGGCCGCGAGGCCGAAGGCCAGAATCGCCGCGTGGGCCCGTCCCTGTATCGTACACATCGCCTCGTCGTGGACTTCGGGATCGATTTCGACGAGTTCGTTCCCGGACGATTCGAGGAAATCGAGAACCTCTCGTACCGTCCTTCCCGCAGACCCGATCGAGTAGGCAGACCCGATCGAATAGGCGATTCTTCCTGGGGCGTGTTCGGGTGCGAAGAGCGGATGCAGGCTCAATTGCTCCTTGGTCGGGGCGGATTTCTCCATCGCTTCAAGCGGAGTTTGCATCGAACCGGTGAGATCTATCACTGCCGTATCAGCCCTGGGTGCATGGGTGGTAATTGACTCTCGTGCCACACGCATTGGGACCGCGATTGTAACGATGTCGTACGTCGAGTCGCTGTCGAGGCTCGCGGTCGATCCACGGGAACCAAGCATCTCTGCGGCCTCGTTTGCAGTGGCCTCATCGATGTCCGCGAACGACACAGGCCACGGAATCCTTTCCGCAAACCAGCGCCCGATTGCTCCTGCCCCGACGACGAGTACGTCCATGCGATGGTGTTATTTCCCCGGTCGGTAAAGCGTTCGTTCCCGAAACCAGGCAATTCCCCGGTGGATGGTACGCAGGTGATATACTCGCCACTTTTCATCATCTTTTTTTAAAATTAAAAACATAGTTAAATATATTCAGATAA
>JBDGTL010000018.1:0-2335 GCA_042216905.1 Halodesulfurarchaeum sp. | reverse complement strand
AATTAAAAACATAGTTAAATATATTCAGATAAATTGCGATATTAATCGAACATTTATTAATAAGTATACTATCTATAAATAGTAATTTTACAATATATCCTTTGTCAAATATAGCCTTATTGTTACAATAGTTCAAAATATGAATATTTGTTGGTAGACCGATTCGAATCTTGCCGATAAATGATCCTGGCGGCCGTCCTGTCCCATTAATACTGACATTCTGACCTGGTATTACCGTCAAATTACTCGCCACGAATCGACCCCCTTTTGATATAGCGATATACAGTTTATACGTCCGAAATCGACCGGTCATTCGGGTCGAACAGCGAGTAGATATTGCTTTCGTAGACGGACCGGACCCGATCGCCCCAGTTGTGGGTATAGGTATCGATGATGTCTGTCGCGGCGTCCCCGCGAAGATATTTGACGATACCACGGTCGCCCGTCCGATCCCGGAGGTGGGTCGTGAAGAAGTGCCGAAAGTAGTGTGGTGTGACGTTCTCGCTTGCCCCTGCACCACGCCGATACCAGCCTCGATCGGCTGCGTGAGAGGTTACTATGTGGTGGACTTCTGTGCCGGTGATCCGCTCTCCCCAGTGTCGATCTGTGCTGAGAAATAGCGGTTCCGTCGCCGAAACGGGGTCGGGCCGAATCGCGAGCCACTCGACGAGGACGGTTTTTAGTTCGTCATCGACCGGGAGGACGGTGTCCCGCATCCGTTTGTTCGATTCGGAGCGTTCTTCCCCGTTTATCACGTTTCCAGAGGACGGTTCACTGGAGACGAAGATCGAATCCGGCCGCCCCTCCAGTTGTGGCCTGATTGTACCCATCTCGAACGGGAGGGATTCGAGGTTCAGGTCCTGGAGATCGAGATTACAGAGCTCCCCGGCTCGTATTCCGGTTTTGAGAAGCGTCGTAACGATGGCCCTGTCGAGCGGGTGGTGGATTTCGTCGACGAACGCTCGCATCTCCTTTACGGAGATGTCCCGACGGCTCGGGTCGGTTGCGATTCGTTCGTCCAGTTCTTCCATCACGAGCGTCATTGGATTGTCCTCGAACTCCCCGACCTGGGTCATATAGGAGTAAAACCGGTGGAGATACGAGGCATAACTCGCGATCGTGCTCTCTGCCAGTTCATCACGGCGGTCGTGAATCCAGGCGAGACAGTCCCGGTGGGTCGCTGATTCGAGAGAAATTGCTTCTCCCCGTGGATTTCTGGCAGGATCCTCGAGGAATGCATCGAAGGATTCGAGGACTCGTTCGTATGCATCACGGGTTCGCTCCGAGCGGCCGTGGTAGGCCATGTCCTCCAGGAAATACTCGATGGGTTCAGTCGGTTCTGACATCGTTCGTCGTCCTCGGTTATCTCGGATTCCCTGGTTCCTCGACCAGTTCGAACGTATTCCCGCTCACTGGTCGACGAATTTTGTTTTCGTCATCGAGTTCCTGCAGCGTCGATTCGAGCGTTTCTTCCCATTCCTCGACGATTTCCTCGAGTAGTTCCTCCCAGGTCAGCGGGCCCTCTTCGTCGAGTGTCTGGAGTACCGTTTTCCGGAGGTTTCCTCCGGGGTTTCCGTCCCGAGGATCACCGTCCAGACGGTTGTCGTGGGAAGGAACCTCCGTACCCTCGGAATTCTCGGCCAACCCACTGCTACTACCGAATCCCCGTCGTCCGGCTTGCACCATCGACCGGACGAACTCCGAGAGACTCATGTCGAGCGTGTCCGCGTGTTGTTTCCAGGTACGTTTTTGGTACGCTGGAACGTATGTGGTGACTGTGACACGTTCGGTGTCCGGTTCCCGATCTGGCATGGCCCTTCCTTCGGACTCCACCTCCTTGTAACTTGTAGTTACCAAAATAAAGTATCTTATCTTCGTTCATGATACCCTGATTTGCCCCTTTCGTCGATAAATATTTGTAAAGAGGCTAGTGAAATTGAGCATTCATTGTAATAACTAAAATAAAAATTTCGCCCGTCTTCGGCCAGTTCCTGAATGGATCGACCACTTCAATCTTCAATATATAATGAATAATTTTCTCGGATCAACCCACCTGTATTCGGTTATCGCTCGACTTAATTTCCTGGTTGATGGGGAGCTCACATCATCGTGTCAATGCCATTCGTTCCTCATCGGGCTCCTATTGATCCCTTTACAAACCGAAGAGGGTGTCCGAACGAACAGAAATCACCCGGTCATCGTGTCTCAGATGTATGGTTATCATCTACGCCCGATCCAGACGATCGACACCAGTAGGAATCTGCTTGACCCATCCTGCTGGGCACTGTTCTTTCGTCACTCTATTATTGACGAATTACTGTATTGCTTATTAATT
>JBDGTL010000004.1:0-17954 GCA_042216905.1 Halodesulfurarchaeum sp. | reverse complement strand
TGTCGATGTCCTGCATCCGGATGCAGGGCTGGCTGATCGTCAGGGGATTGGCCGGCGGAGGGGCGCGTCCGCTCGTGACGAGGGGCTGGAAGTCGTAGATAGAGGCCTGTGTCAGAAGAACGTCGTCTCGCCACCGGTTTGCCGCGACCGGGTACGGGTCGATGCGTTCGTGTCCCCGCTCCTCGAAGAAGGAGAGAAACGTCTCGCGCATTTCCTCGAGGGTGTAGGCATCCTCGAACCCCGGGTTATCGATGAACTCGTAGTCATCACACGGCGGTTCCCCGCAGGTGTCCCTGTCCTCGTCCCGTGTCCAGAAGTGATCGCCGCAGTTCGGACACTCCTTTCGGACGAAGCCTTCCTCCTCGAAGTACTCGAGTCGGTAGGCGTCCTCCAGATCGCTCATTGCACCGTACTGAACGACCCGACAGTAAAACAGTTCCGGGAGAGAAATCGGTCAATAATGCCGTACGAGGTGTTCTTCTCGCTCATTTCGGGAGATACGGCCCCCGAAATCGGCGCCGATCGTTTCGATCGATCACCCGTCGAGCATCGGTGCTGTTCACTCCGACCACCACCATTGGCCGAAGCCGACGAATGGGTCGATGTGTCCTGGGTAATTGGACGCGTGTAGGATGACTTTTTGTGGAACGGTGCGAACGATCCCGTATGCTCGATTACCTGGCACTGGACGACGAACTCTCCACGGAGGAGCGCATGATCCGTGAGACGGCCCGGGAATTCGTCGATGAGGAGTTTCGGCCGGACGTGGGCGAGTACTTCCTCGAGGAAACGTTTCCGACGGACGTAATCCCCCAGATGGGCGAGTTGGGATTCTTCGGTTCGAATCTGGAAGGATACGGGCTTCCAAACGTGGGCGAGCGATCCTACGGACTGTTGATGCAGGAACTCGAGGCGGGTGACTCCGGCCTCCGGTCGATGGCGAGCGTCCAGGGGGCACTGGTCATGTATCCGATTCACCGGTACGGGAGCGAGGAGCAAAAGGAGACCTGGCTTCCGAAACTCGGGAGCGGCGAGGCCGTGGGGTGCTTCGGGCTGACCGAACCCGAACACGGGTCCAATCCATCCGGTATGGAAACCACCGCGGAGACGGACGGATCGTCGTGGATCCTCCGGGGATCGAAGACCTGGATCACGAATGCCCCCATCGCCGACGTGGCGCTGGTCTGGGCCAGGGACGTCTCGGATTCACAGAAGCCGGTCCGGGGCTTCCTCGTGGAGACCGACCGCGACGGTATCACGACGAACGAACTCGACGGGAAACTCTCGCTCAGGGCCTCGAGCACCGGCGAAATCGGGTTGAACGGGGTGGCGGTCCCGGAGGAGAACGTACTGGCGAACGTCGAGGGCATGAAGGGACCGCTCACCTGTCTCACGCAGGCCAGGTACGGCATCGCCTGGGGGGCGGTCGGTGCGGCCAAAGACGCGTTCCAGACGGCACTCGAGTACACACAGGAGCGAGAACAATTCGGCAATCCCATCGCGAGTTACCAGATCCAGCAGGAGAAGTTCGCTGAGTTCGCAACCCAGATCTCGCTCGCGGAACTCCTCGTCCACCGGCTTGCCGAACTGAAAGAACGCGGTGACCTCAGACCACAACAGGTCTCGATGGCGAAGCGCAACAACGTCCAGATGGCCCGGGACGGTGCCCGAATCGCCCGTGAGATGCTCGGCGGAAACGGTATCACCGTCGACTACTCTCCCATGCGACACCTCGCAAACATGGAGACGGTCTCGACTTACGAGGGCACCCACGACATCCACTCGCTCATCCTGGGCGAAGACCTGACGGGGTTCTCGGCGTTCGCCTGAGCGACCCGATTACCCATCTCGGCCCGGACCGTGAGGAGAGACAGTAGTGAACGTTCCCCAACTCGCTGAATGCTGTCGTGCAGTAAGAACACGAACATGCGGCATTATAAAGTGGTACTACAGACGAGTACACTGACATGCGCGTGCTTGTCACCGGGGGAAGTCGCGGGATTGGCCGGGCAACCGCACTCGCGCTGGCCGAGTCCCACGACGTCGCGGTCAATTACCATACCTCGGACGAGGAGGCCGAAGCGACTGCAAGAACCGCTCGCGAGTCGGGAAACACCGCGATAACCGTCCAGGCCGACGTGACCGATTCGGCGGCGGTCGACGCAATGGTGGAGGAGACCGTCGAGGAACTGGGCGGCCTCGACGCGGTCGTCAACAACGCCGGCATCGTCGATCCGGACCTGCTCACAGACCTCGACGACGACCAGTGGGACCGGGTGGTCGACGTGAATCTCACCGGGGGGTTCTACGTCACGAGAGCCGCGATGCCGTACGTCGAACCGGACGGTGACGTGGTCTTCGTCTCGAGCATCGGCGGGACCGGGGGGACCGTCGACGCGAGTTACGCCGCAAGCAAAGCGGGGCTTCACGGGCTCACTCGGGCACTGGCACGTGAATACGGGGATACGGGGGTGCAGGTGAACGCCGTCGCCCCGGGTCCGGTGGAGACGGCGTTAAACGAGGCGATCCTCGAGCACCTCGAGGCCATCGACTTCCGGGGACACGAGAACGTGGACACCCACCTGCCCGAGTACGCGACCAGCCCGGAAACCGTCGCGCACGCCGTCGAATTCCTCCTCGAGAACGACTACGTCCAGGGCGAGATACTCCACCTCAACGGCGGGATGCAGTTCCGCTGACCCGCTCGATTCGACGTCGGTCCACGGTGCGGAGCGTCTCCGGTCCCTACCCGGATTGATAGTCCTCACCGTATCGCCGCTCGAGGAGTGATTCGAGCGTTTCGACCTTCGTCACCGGGTGTCGGTCTTCCGGCGGCCAGCCGACCGCCACGATTGTACAGGGGGCATCGAAGGGGTTGTGGAGGACGTGGACACCCGACTCTCCCGGCTCGAATACCACTATTTCGTTCGTTTCGAGGTCGAATCCCTCGCTTTCGGTCTCGACACGACACCGCCCGGCCGCCACGTAGAACAACTCGGACTGTTCGTGGTGGTAGTGAAAGTGCGTCTGAGAGAGACGCTCGTCCGGGTCGATAATCGCGACGTTGAAATTGAACGCCTCGATCCCCAGTTCCGGGGACAGTTCCCACCGACTCCCGGGTTTCTCCGGGTGGGTGTCCAGGTCCTCGAGCGAGTAGTGGGTGTATCCCGCTTTCATAGGTCTCATTCGACCGGTGCCGACGTAGCGTTTCGGGTCGTCCCGGCGGGTTCTCGTGCGGTCCCCGACCGGAGATCACACGATTCGATAGACGCCGCCACCTGTCACGCCGCTCCCGAGGACGTAGAAATCGCCGTCGTGGCGGTGGAGTGAGAAGAGCTGTTCCAGCCGATCGGCCTGCGACGCGGCGACCGGGAGCACGTCCGTCGGCCAGCGTCCCTCGTCCCTGGGCGTCGCCACGAAAAGCCGTCCCTTCGCCCGGTAATCGCCGAACAGGAAGCGTCCCTGGAGACCCGGGTAGGTCTCGCCGCGGTAGACGTTCCCGACGATGACCGAAAGCCCACTGACGGGTTGCCCGTCGTGCGGGTATTCCACGACCGGGTCGACGAGCGTCTCGCCGCCACGGACCGACTCCGGTGTACGGTCCGGGCACGATGCGGTCGCATAACAGTGAGTGCCCTCTTTTACGTTCCAGCCGTAGTTCCCGCCCTTTCGCACCAGATCGACTTCTTCGTATCGCGCCTGTCCCACGTCACCGGCGTAGAGATCGCCTCCGTCGAAGGAGAGCCGCCACGGGTTGCGAAACCCCCAAGCGTAGTGTTCGGGGAGGCCCGGCCGGTCGACGGGGGTTCGTGTCCGGGATCCCGTATGGCCGTTCGTCGGTCGAGTGATCCACGTCGATCCGGAGGATGCTCCCGAGGAGGTTCTCCACCACGTCCTGTCCGTTGCCACCGGGGACGGCCGAATACCAGTCCGAGACGTGACCGAGGCCCTGGTCTCCCCCCGCTCCGCCGTCGCCGACGCCGACGTGGAGGTACCCGTCCGGACCGAACTCGATGGACCCGGCGTTGTGGTTCGATTGCGGTTCGGGGATTTCGAGGAGGACGCGCTCCGAATCCGGTTCGATCGATCTGCCGTCCGCCGTCACCGCGAACTCGGAGAGGACGAACGTGTGGCTGTAGGATCGGGGTGTATCCTCCCGCGGAGGCGCGGAGTACCGGACGAACAGACGCCGATTCGAGGCGAAGTCCGGGTGCAATGCCAGTCCGAGCAACCCCGCTTCGTACGAACGGGTAACCCTATCCCGAAAGTCGAGAAGAGGGTCCCCCCGTTTCGATCCCGATTCCACCACGTGCACCAGTCCGGTCTGCTCGGCGACGTACGTGATATCGAGATCCGAAACGATGGCCATGTCGAGGGGGATCGAGAGTCCCTGGACGAGCGGGTCGAGCCCGACTGAACTCGGAATGTCATCCCGTCCCGTCGAGTCAGGGGTGCGTTCCCCATCCCCATCGGTCGTTTCGGTCCCAGGGCTCCCATCCGTCGGTGTTGTGGTGTCGGTATCCTCACCGGTCCCGGAGCAGCCCGCAATACCCCCAGCTGTTGCCGCCCCGGTCGCGGCGAGGAAATCTCGGCGACGCATACTCGATTCCTCGTCCGCCCGATGGATAAAGCAGTCGTCGGATCCCCGTCGGCGGGCTGGGAATGCGTCAGGGAAATCGGTATCGCTCCCGGAATAATCAATAGATCATTGCACTCAATTCAGCTAATCGATCACGCAATATTTCATAACGTTCAAAGTATGATATAAAATTCGATACAATAAGGGAGTGGTTCAATATATAATGTATAATTCAATAGAAAATAGCATATTAGTAAAATATTTCAATAATTTATAGAAAATTATTAGAATATTTCAATAGATAATAGCATATTAGTAATATATTTCAATAGAATATAGCATATGAATAGAGTGGTTTGACAATTATAGTACCGAACACGAATTCGACACGGCACAAACACGCACACCCCCCCCCGGGGAACCGTTTCCTCGAGCGGCCACCCGTCCTCAGGGAAGCAATGACCCGATTGTGCCCCGGTTTTCTGCCACCACGTCGTATCCTCGTTCTCTCGCCGTCCGGTATCCGGGAATCCGCTTGAGAAGTGCTATGGCCCGACCCGGGACGAACCCGGTGGTGGCAAGCGAGCGCTCTACCGCCTCCCCGCCCGAGTACACCGATCCCTCGCTCAGGAGGTGTGCGCTCTCCCGGTACGTCTCCGGTAGTCGAGCCTCCAGGTCGGAATCGAGTTCGGAGAAACCAACGATCCTGACCGTCCCGTGTCGCCGGACGAACCGGGCCGCCCTGGTACAAAACGAGCAGTCGTCGTCGTAGACCAGAACCGGTTGATCCATGACGGGACGTTCAGGTGCGGTCGACGTCGAGTTGTTGTCTGAGGTCGTCGAGCGCCACGGATTCGGAGAGTTCCTCCAGGCGTTCCTGGAAGTGCTCCTCGCAGAGACCGACACGGAGGCCATCCTTGTCCACGGTGATATCGGCCTCCCGCTCACAGTAGTGACACTGCATAGAGAAACCTACGGGATGGATCCACCTGAACCTCACGACATGGGCGGAGGCATCCTCACGACACGGGCGGAGGCATCCTCACGACCGGGACACCAGGACGTCCTCGATCCGGGCGTACTCCTCCCGGGAGAGACCTGCTGTCCCCAGGGCTGTGTCGTGTGCGTCACTTCCGCCCGTGATCAGCAGGTCGTATCGCTCGACGAACTCCTCGACCGTCGCCGGCCCGACGTCCGTCTCGTACCCGATCTGTCCGTCGTACGGGTAGTACCGCTCGACGGCGTCGAGTGAAGCACAGCGTTCGAGGGCTGCCACCGGATCGCGATAGCGTAGCGGGTGAGCGAGGCCCACCAGTGCACTCGCCCCCGAGAGGAGGTCGACGCCGGTTTGGAAATCCGGGACGTCGCGAGCAACGTAACAGGGATCGCCGTCACCGATCAGGCCGGAAAAGACGTCGTCGATGCGTTCGAAGTCGGTCTCCGGGTGGGCAACGACAGAACGGGCGATGTGCGGCCGACCCACACCGGCTTCGAGCGGGACGTCGAGGGTGATCCCGAGTCGGTCTTCCAGGCACGAGCAGATCGTGCGGGCCCGGTCGATCCGGTCCCGCTGGAGGCGATCGAGCGCTTCGCGGAGGGGCGGCGTGGGGGAAAGTCCGTAGGCGAGGAGGTCGACGCGCTGTTCGGGGGTCTCAACCCGCAGTTCGATGCCGTGGACGATCGTGACGCCATCTCGGGACACGACAGGGGCGTCGAGGTCGGGGTGGAACCGATCGTGGTCGGTGACCCCCACCACCGAGACGTCCGCGGCTCGTGCGGCCTCCGGGACCGCCGAGAGGGACAACTCGCCGTCCGAGTTCTCGGTGTGAACGTGGAGGTCGGCAAAGACCATCGGATCGAGATTGGACGGACGGGTCCTTTCCGGTTCCGATCGCAGGCCGTTCCCGAGGAACCGAGACGGGGGACTCAACCGGGGACGTTCGCCGAAAGAAACGCGGCGTGCCACTATCCCGTCTGCCTGAACCCCCTCACAGAAGCGTCTTCACGTCCTCGAAATCGGCGTGACAGAACGGGCAACGGTAGGAGGTTCGAAATCCACTGGATTGTGCGACGGTTCGCGTTTCGAGTTCGTGCATCGCGATGGACCGCCCACACTCCGGGCACTCGAGTTCGGGCACGGATTCGTGTATGTGACCCATCTACTTAATTATCGGTTCGCCGTCGATCGTATCTCCGGACCTGTCGATGGCCGTCGGTTCGTCAGGGTCGGGTCCCGGTCGTCGATCGATGCGATCCGCAATGGGCCGGACGGACCTGAATGGGCCTGGCGTGAATCAATCACGTCCTCCGCTGTCCCGGACCCACCCGCTTATGGCGCTCGCACGGATAGAGACGTCCGATGGGTGATGCGTTCCGGACGCGGGCCGCCATCCCGCGGGATCGCTTCGATTTCGACGCGGTTCCCGAAACGAGGCAGTCCTTCGAGACGGCCCTCGAGAAGGCCAAGGCGGGTGACCGACTCACGGTCGAGGACGGCATCGCGTTACTGCGTACGGGGACGGACGTCGACGGGATCGATTCGGATCGCACGGAAGCCGTCAGGCGGGTGGCCGACCGTCGGCGGGCCGACGTCGTTGGCGACGACGTGACCTTCGTCGCCAACCTCAACAACAACCTCACCACTGCCTGTGATACCGGGTGTCTGTTCTGCAACTTCAGAGATTCGGCCAGGACCTTCGAGACCGAGTACGAGGGGACGACGCGCGGGTTTACGAAAACTCCCGAGGACTCGAGGCAGATCGTCTCCGACGCGGTCGATCGGGGTATCTCCGAGGTCACCGCTGTCAGCGGACTTCACCCCGCGCTTGTTCTGGACGAGGAGCACCGCGACTTGCTCGATCCCGAGGACCCCGGACACACCTACACCCCGCCGTCGGTGTACGACACCGACCCGGGGACGTACGTCTCTCAGATCGAGGCGATGTCCGTCGAGGACGTCCACGTCCACGCGATTACTCCCGAAGAGGCAGCCCACGCGGCCCGGGGGACTGACTGGAGTTTCGAGGGGGTCTATCGCCGTCTCGCTGACGCGGGTCTCGACTCGGTTCCCGGGACCGCCGCCGAGATCTTGGTCGACGAGGTTCGGGAGGTCATCTGCCCCGCCAAGATCGACACCGAGACCTGGATCGAGGCGATGGAGGGGGCCGCGGCGGCGGGCCTGCCGATGACCGCGACGATCATGTACGGACACGTCGAGAACGAGCGCCACCGGATCGAGCACCTAAAACGGGTGCGGGAACTGCAGGACCGGACGGGTGCCATCACCGAATTCGTTCCGCTCTCCTTCGTGCACGAACAGACCGAACTGGCTGCGCGTGGGCTGGTCGATGGGGGCTCGACCACCGCGGAGGACGAACTCATGATCGCCGTCTCGCGGCTCTTTCTCGACAACGTCCCCCACATCCAGTCCTCGTGGGTGAAGTACGGTGACGACCTGGGACTGCGGATGCTCGAAGGCGGTGCGGACGATTACATGGGGACGATCCTCTCCGAGGAGATCACGAAGCGCGCGGGAGGTGAGTACGGGGAGTATCGGACGGTCGCCGATTACGTCGAGGCGATCACGAGCATCGGACGAACCCCGGTCGAGCGATCGACCGACTACGAACGGCGTCGTCGAATCGACCCGGACACCGACCCGCTTGGCCCGACGCTCGGGCCACGGGCCGACGGAACACCCTTGCTCGACGAATCAGGGACAGGGACGAGCGACACCGCCGCCGCGGACGACTGACCATGATGAGTTCGACCCACTCGGCCATGGGACTCGCGGGCGTCTGTGTCCTCGCTCTCGTCCGGCCCGAGTACGCCGACGTCGCAGCCGGGGCGGCGATCGCCGGCGGTATCTTCCCCGACCTGGACGTCGTTTTCGAACACCGGAAAACGCTCCACCATCCGGAGGTGTACCCCGTCCTCGCCGTGCTGGCGATCGGTCTCGCCGTTGCACGTCCCAGAACGGCGACTATCGGAATCGCGACGTTCCTGTCGGCCGCTTCGCTTCACTCGCTCACCGACGTCCTCGGCGGTGGACTTGGGCTCCGACCGTGGGAGAACGACGACGAACGAGGTATCTACCTCCACCTCTCGGGCCGATGGCTACCGCCGAGACGATGGGTCCGGTACGACGGAGCCCCGGAAGACCTGCTGGTCGCCGTCGCGTTCTCCATCCCCCCGTTCCTCCTCTTCGACGGGGTCATCCGGACGGCGATTCTGGTCGGACTGGCGGGTTCGGCGGTGTACGTCCTCGTCAGGAAACGCCTGGCGGACATCCACGACATCGTATTCTAGCCCGCCGGCATCCCATCACCGATGATACGGCGGAATTCCGTCTTCGGTAATGGGTGAATTCTGTCTTCCGAAATGGATGAATTCCGTCTTCGGTAATGGGTGAATTCTGTCTTCCGAAATAGATGAATTCCGTCTTCGGTAATGGGTGAATTCCCCACAGAGAACAGAATCGAAACCAGGTATTCTAGAATAGTAAGAAATTATCGACAGTGACTGGCGTTCGCTACCAAACCCTTATGCATGAAAACCGGCCCAACCGATTGCGTGCGCTAATCACCGCCGGGCCACGAACCGCGGTCGTGCGATACGACGTGGCCCGAACGCCAGTATCGCCTGTTCGCTATCACCGAGGAGTCCGGTCACGACGTCCGGGGCCCACCAGTCTCTCCGAGAATCGATCGGTACCGTCTTCCGAGCACGGTATCACCGAAAATTACCTCCCCGACGTCTGCGGAAATCCACTCGTTCTCGATTCCCGAGGCTGGAAGGAATCGCTCGTAGACCGGGAGGCGCTCTCGGAGGGGGACGCCGACGTCCTCGGCGATTTCCTCGAGTTCCCGGACGGCGGGCCATTCTGACGACGGGTTCACGTGGTCCACCGTGACCGGAGAGACGCCTCCGAGGTCGTCGATTCCCGCATCGAAGAGCGCTCTGATCCGCGCCAGGTTCGGCGGAACCTGGACCGAGACCGTTGGCGGCAGGGCCGTCCGGGCCATCGCCACTGTCCGTCGCATGGTTTCGAGGTCCGGTGATTCGCCGGTCCATCGATCGTTCGGCGTGACGGGTTGGACGATCACCTCCTGGACGTGTCCGAACCGTTCGTGAAGGTCGGCGATCGCGAGGATACTCTCCGCCCTGTCGCGCTCGTCCTCGCCGATCCCGACGAGGATTCCCGTTGTGAACGGGATCCGCAATTCACCGGCCGTTCGTATCGTGGCGAGTCGTTGTGCGGGTGATTTCCCCCGTGGTCCGGCGTGTGCATCGACCTCGGCCGTGGTCTCGAGCATGACGCCCATGCTGGCCACCCGATCGGCGATCAGTGCCATCTGTTCCCGTGTCTGATCTCCCGGGTTCGCGTGCGGGAGGATCCCCGTTTCGAGGGCGATCGTTGCCGCTTCTCGCAGGTACGCGTGAATCGAATCGTGGCCCATCTCGTCGAGTTGTTCGTCGATCCCGTCGTAGCGGGAATCGGGGTCGTCCCCGAGGGTAAACAGGGCTTCACTGCACCCGGTTTCGACGCCTCGGTCGAGCGTCTCGCGGATTTCCCCGGGGGTCATGAGCGAGGCCTCCCCGGGGGGATCGTAGAACGTGCAATAGGTGCAGGTGTATCGGCAGGCGGTCGTCAGTGGGAGAAAGACGTTGCGGGCGAACGTCAGTTCGTTCGCAGGAGTCACCGCCGCCGGATCGACCTCGAGCAACCGGTCAATCGAATGCGGGGAAACCTCGATATCCAGGTCGTATCGGGTCGAACCGGGAATCACGGTCCCGGGTTTCCTCCCGATCCGGAAAACCGTTGCCGTCCCCGAACACCACCTGGCCCGATTTCATCCCGTTCGCTCGATAGACGGTCGGCCCCCAGTGGTTTCGATGTGAAAACCGGCCTCCGTGAGCCATCCAGCTGCCTCACCTCGTCCGTGCAGGAGTACCTCGATGAGGTCCTCCGGTTCGTCCACGTCGGTGGCGATCCGGAAGGAATCGACGACTGAGACGGACAGTCCCTCCCGTTCGGCCAGTCGCAGGTGATCCCGGAACGAGACGCCGTGATAATCCACGCGAAAGGTGCCATCGCGGATCACAAGCGCGTTCGTTCCGCCGCCACGACCCGGTGCGATGACCAGGTCACCCGGTGTTTTGAGGAGGGCCTGGACCTGCTTTGCCTCGAGCAACCCGAGGTCGGCCATCAGCACCACGAGCGGAGTGCCGTCCTCTATTGCCTCGTTGACCACCGGGTCGAGTGGACGGTCGTCGACCGTCACCGGAACGGACGCCGAAATGGAGGCCGTCGAAACGATTTCCGGTTCGAGCGGCGTGTCTTCGATCGCAGAGAGGACGTCCTGAAGCAGGAGTCGGGCAATAGAGTCCCGTTCGGCGGCAGAAAGCAGGGGCGAGAGACGGGTCTTCGGATTCGACGCGTCGAACGGAATGAGGGCCCGCATTCCCGGGATTACCCGAGTTTGTCGTACGTGTCTCGCTGTTGCAGGTACCAGTATACGAGTCCAATGACGACGAGCAGGCCGACGATTCCCGCACCCGCGTAAAGCAGCATGCTCCGGCGTTGGGTGGACTGCATCGATGCCTGGGCCTTGTTCTGTGCCTGGTTCGCGAGGTTCTCTGCGTTCTGGAAGTTTCCGTTGTTGTAGGCCGAGATGGCGTTGTCGATCAGCGAGGAGGCCTCCTCTGTATTGGCACCCGCGGCCCTGGCTTCATCGATCGCAGCCTGTGCCTGACTGATAGCGTTTCTGGCCTGCTGGCTTGCCGTCGTGTACGGTCGGGCACTGTAGGTTTCGAGGACGGAACTCGCTCCACCTTGCTGTACCTCGGCGAATCGTGCCAACGTGAGATTCTGGGGCGGTTTGTACGACCAGTCACTCCACTGGGGCGTCGTCCCTTGGAGGCGAACGGTCACCTTGGCGACGTCCTCGGATTTACTGATCGGGTGAGAGAAGTTCTGGGCGTTGTATTGCACCTGTCGCAACTGGGCGCCACCCAGGTCGTACGTCGTCACCGTCCAGGTGACCTGTTTGAGGTCAGTATGCCCTTTCAATGTCCACTGGTCGTAGTTCGTGTAGAGGTCGGTGAACGTGAACGTGACGTCCTGCGTGGCACCCACCTGTACCGCGTTCGGGGCGTTGTCCGCACTCACCGACACCGCAGCGACCGGGACCGCTGCGACGGACACCAACACCAGCAGCGCGACCGCGACGTTAGAATAGCGGCTCCAGTTCATCTTCGTCGTCTTCGACGAGGTCTTGCAAAGCCGCTTCGCTTTCTTGCCGGATCTCCTCGATGTTGTCCTGGGCCTCGACGGCCTTGCCCTGTAGTTCCTTGATGCGGGGAACGTTGGTTACGCCTGAGAGCAAGACGACAGAGGCGACGTTCTCGGAGTCGGGAACCGGGTAGTCCCCACCCCGGACTTCCATGCTTCCGGTCTGTTCCTCGAGCCACTTTCGGCCGCGCTCGATTCCCTTGCGGTTGAGGTACCCCGAGGGACCGGCGACGACGAGGAGCGCCCGTTCGGCGCCCTCGATCTCGCAGGGCAACGTGAGACGGCCGAGTGCGGCCTTCCTGACTAGACTCGTGATGCGGTTCGTGGTGTTCGCCGTGTCCTCCGGTTCCTCTTCGCTTCCCCGAAATCGGGAGAGCAGTCCACCGGAGGATGTTTCCACGGATTCTGCTGCGTAGCCGATGGTGGAAACGCCCCCGCCGGCGAGCGTATTGATGATCTCCGAGGAATCGACCACGCTCTCCCCGACGTCGGCGGTGGTATCCACTTCACCCGCCCCGAACAGGATCCCGAACCGGGTGACGATTTCCTCGTTTATCTCCTCGTAGCCGCCCTTCACGGACTCCCCGGACTTGCGCCAGGCGTCGTTGTCGAAGACCAGGAGGTTGTCGACTTCGTGGACGAACGTCTGGAACGAGCGTGCGGCGTTCAGCGTGTAGATTCCGCCCTCGTCTTTTCCCGGCAGGATTCCGATTCCGTAGACTGGCTCCGTGTAAATTCGTTTGATGTGTTTCGCGAGGACCGGCGCGCCCCCACTCCCCGTGCCGCCCCCGAGCGCGGCGATGATGAGGAACGCGTCGACCTCGTGGACGGGAATGTTGTCGATGGCACCCTGGATCTCATCGCTATCCTCCTCGGCGATTTCTGCACCGAGTTCGTTGTCCGCCCCGACACCGTGTCCCTTTACTCGTGACTGTCCGATCAACACCCGGTTCTCCTCCGGAACGTTTTCGAGACCCATGAGGTCGGCCTTGGCGGTGTTGACGGCGACGGCGTCTCGAACGATCCCCGAGCCCGTCCGTTTGTCGTACTCGAGGAACTTATCGAGTACCTTCCCGCCCGCCTGACCGAACCCGATCATTGCGAGTTTCATTGCTATGCGTCTCTGGTTAACTAAGGTCGGAACGTGCCTATAAGGCTTTTGTTGATGCCTATGTGATATGTCCGATGGGCCACGTCATCGTCTGACGCCTGTCACCCACGAAGTGATGCTTCGGAGGGATCGACGACGACTCAATTATCGTATTAAATATATATCAATGTTCACTCAAAAACGAGGAGAAAGATCGTAATTCATCCACCGACCGCCCGAAAGCAGTAATATCGTTCGAGGCAGTCGTATTGTCGAACCGTAAGGATCGGTACTGGTCGGTGCCGAAGGGGACGAACGGGAGGGGATCGGCAATCGCCATTCCGAGGCCGGCGAGCGGCATCGGTATCGGAACGACCGTCAGTGAACGGCCCTCCTCCCGGTGAACGAGTTCGGCCACGTCTTTGAGGGTAAGCACCTCGGGGCCTCCGATTTCATACACCTGCCCACGGTGTTCCGAATCGGTCACCGCCCCAGCAAGCACGTCCACGAGGTCGTTCACCCAGATTGGCTGGAACCGGGTTCGTCCCCCACCCGGGAGGGCTGTTACGTACGGCGTGGTCAGTTTCCGCGTAAATTCCACGAACTCGCTTCCCTCGCCGAAGACGACGGACGGTCGAAATATCGTCCACTCGAGCCCCGATTCCCGCACGACCGATTCAGCACGCCCTTTGGCCGTTATATACGCAGTTGGTCCATCCGGGTCTGCCCCCAACGCGCTCATCTGGACGATGGTCGAAACGCCGTGTTCTTTCGCCGCCCTGACCACATTCCGTGTGCCCTCGAGGTGGACCCTGAAGTGCATCTGATCGCCGCCGTCCGGTTTGAAGAGTGGGGAGAGCGCCACGAGGTTCACGACCACGTCCTGGTCCTCGAACGAGTCGACGATCGAACTGTAATCGGTCACGTCGCCAGACACGACGGTGATTGAGTCCGGGAGGTCGCTTCCAGACGGGGACCGCGAGAGGGCAGTAACGTCGTGACCGTCGTCGAGTGCCCGACAGAGGTGAGACCCGATGAATCCGGTTCCACCCGTGACGATGATGTTCATGGTTTGATAATTCTGTCCGACGGCCTTAAACCCTGCCGCGTGAGCCGTGCCTTGCCGGTTTCGGTCGACGAGGGGCGAGCGCCGTCCGGCGATTCCCGCCCTCGGAAGGGCTTAGTGGGCGGTGGAACAACCCTGTGACATGCTCGTCACGCTGGAAGGGTTGGACGGGAGCGGAAAGACCACGGTCTGGCGGCATCTCGAGACAGACTGGGTCGGGGGGGATCGCGAGTGTACCTTCACGTACGAGCCGACCGGGTCGTGGTACGGCGACGCTGTCCGTCGATCCATCGAGACCGAGGAGGCCAATCCCATCGCAGAACTCTTCCTCTTCACGGCGGATCACGCAGACCACCTCACCTCGACGATCGAACCCGCACTCGACCGTGGCGAGGTCGTCATCTCTGATCGGTACTCGGATTCCCGGTATGCCTATCAGGGCGCATCGCTCGACGGGGTACTCGACCGGCCCGTCGAGTACATCCAGGCCGTCCACGAACCGTTCACCCGCCCCCCGGACCGGACGATTTTCCTCGACGTGAGCCCGGAAACGGGCGCCGAACGGAGCGGGGCCACGAACAAACTCGAGCAGACCCAGTTTCTCGAACGGGTCCGGGACATCTACGAGGACCTCATCGCCGCCGATCCGGACCGGTTCCGCAGGGTCGACGCCGAGCGACCGATCGACGTCGTGACGGCCGAGGTGGAATCGGTGCTCGAGAGCGTCATCGCCGATGAATGAGAAGCCACACGACGTGGCACGAAACGGGGATGGAGAGGAGCACAGTGAGAAAAAGCAGTCGGGTCGCCAGTTCACATTCACACTACCACCGTTTCACCTGCCCCCGTTTTTCCCCGACCACCTGCGGGTCCACCTCCCGCTCCCGGGATTTCGAGTCGAGAATCGGATCTCGAGCGGGTGGCTGCTCGTCGCCTGTCTCGTCTTCGACATCGCGGACGCGTACATGGCCCTCGTGGTCGCCGGCCCAGTAGACCTCGTTCGGACCCTCGGCGGGACGCTGATTGCGCTCGTCGTGGTCGACCGCCTGGGCGTCGTCTACCTGTGGGAACTCGTTGGAATCGCCCGCGTGAGTTCCCCCGTAACGGTCGCACCGACCCTGTCGGTTCTCGTGCTCTACCGGATGATCCGGGAAACACGCTCGTCCGTCGAGGCCTGATCCGATCAGGCGCTCAAGGAGATGTACGTCTTCGTCTCTTCGACACCGGATACGGACTGGACCTCGTCGGAGGCAGTACTGAGGACGTCGTAGACCTCCTCGCCCCCGACTTCGGCGATGAGATCGAACTCGCCCGCCACCACGTGAGCGTCCATCACCGACTGTATGTCGGAAAGGGCCGACCGGACGTCCTTGGAAGCCCCGGGACCAGTCCGGATCAGTACGAAGGCGTGTACCATAGCCACGCGTTCGCCGGTTTCCGGCAAAAGTCTTGCCCGGTGGAACGAGGGGGTGTTCGAATGCGCAGGGCGGAACTGTCCGTTATACGTGGCGATATCGTACTCCCTTTCCCATCCCCCGACCGGAACGGCAGTCGAGGACTGGATGGAGTCGCCGTCCGATCTGGCGAAATTTCCCGGGGCCGCCAAGCTATATGGTACCTCGTGACGAAGCCCCGTCCATGCGCATCGTCATCATCGGTGCCGGACGGGTGGGATTACGGACAGCGCGTGTCATCCGGAACGAGGGACACGACGTCGTCATTGTGGAGCGCGACATCGAGAAGGTCGAGCGGGCCAGAAACGAGGATTTCACCGTCATCCAGGGGGACGGATCGAACGAGGACGTCCTCATGGAAGCCGGGATCGACGACGCCGACGCGTTCGGTGCGCTGACGGGTGATCTCAACACGAACTTCGTCGCGTGCATGGTCGCGAAGCACCACGACTGTCGGACCATCCTCCGGATCGACGAGGACTACCGCGAGGACATCTACCGGAAGTACGCCGACGAAGTCGACGAAATCGTCTATCCCGAACGTCTCGGGGCGATCGGGGCGAAGAACGCCCTGCTCGGTGGCAACGTGACCGCGATCGCGGACCTCGCGGAAAACCTCCAGGTCGTCCAGTTCACGGTCACCCGGGAGGCGCCGATGCACGGCTATACGCTCGCCGCGCTCGAACTCCCCGCCGATGCGCGAATGCTGGCCTACGCCGAGGAAGATGAACCCCTTCGGTTGCCCCTCCCCGACGACACGCTGGAGGAGGGCGACCGCATCGCGGTCATGGCCGAATTCGACGCCCTGGACGACGTCCGTCAGATACTCATCGGTTCCCCCGAAACGGAAGCAGGTGTGTAAGCATGGTGATAGCGTACATCCTCATCAAGGCGAACACGAGCGAGGCCGACCGCCTCCTCGAAGACGTATCGAACATCGAGAACATCGTCGACGCACACGTCGTTGCCGGTGACGTCGACCTCATCGCCAAGGCGGAGGTCGATGCCCCCCAGGAGATCAAGGACATCGTCGCCAACCGCATCCAGGACCTGGACGGGGTGGAGAACACCGAGACGTACATCAGTATGGAGTGATAGTTCCCAACACCCCATCTCCCCTGTTCAGTCCGTCCTACATATTCCCGGAGCGGAACGCCTAATCGGCGTCGTCCAGTGTGTTCCGACAATGAGCGAGTCGTACCTGGCCGCTTTTCGGAGACAGTCACGGTTCCGGGACGAGGAACCGATGACGGACGAGGACGGGGCAGTATACAACATCGAGGGACTGCACTTCGAGGGGTGGACCCGGGTGAGGCCGGACGGGGTCGTCCTCGTCTCGAGTCTCCCCACGCTCGACGCCACGGTGACCGGCGAGACCGTCGCGGAGGTCGTCCAGGAGGGGTGGTTCGAGACGCTCGGCCGACGGCTGGAGGACGCACCATCGGTGATCGATCGAGACGTTGGGGAACCGATGGTCACTCGAGAGGGCACGCGGGTCAGGGTGGAAACGCCGATTTCGAGCGACCCGGATCACGCCCCCGACGACGTCATCGCCATCGCGAACTACGTGGAGGGGACCTGGGTCCAGGGAATCATTCCGGGCTACGAGTACAACGAACAGGTCAGATCGATCAGGGAGCGGGCCCGCGACCGTGCGAACGACGCCACGGGGGGGTCCCGGGACGGGGGGAACGACGCAGGACGGACCCAGGACGAGAAAAAAGAAGAAGACGACTAGCGGACGACGGTAACTGGCACCGGCGACCGGCGGACGACGGCCTCTGCCACGCTCCCGAGCAATATCCTGGTGACGCCCGACCGGCCGTGACTGCCCATGACGATGTGGTCCACGTCGTTCTCTTCTGCGTACTCCACGATGGATCGCGAGGGTCTCCCGACTTCTGTGACTGACTCGACATCTTCCCCGTCGAGGGTCTCCCGGGCCTCCTCGAGGAGGTCCTCGGCCTCCTCCTGTGCGTGTTCGTACCACTCCTCAGTGTACCCCGGGACCGTGGCGGTTGCGCTGTATCCCGCTTCGATCGGGTCGATGACGTGAATCAATATCAGTTCGTCCGTGCTGAACTCCTCCGCGGCGTATTCGAGCGCAGCGGACGACTGGGGTGACCCGTCGATAGGAACAAGTACCTGTTTCATGCCTGGAGATACGTCGGGTGTTCCCAAATATCTACGGGCTTCGAGCGGGAGTGTCCACATATCCGGCATTCTGTCTGTATCGAGGGGTATACCACACTGTCATCTACTTGGGGGCCTGTGAATCGTCCCGATACGACTGATTGTGGTATACTGGACGGTCGAAATATACCTACCGTCCAGAGAAATCGAGTTGAAATGGGGCGTTATCAAACGGGCCGTTCTTTTGGCTCAACTCTCCCCCCATTCTATCGTCTCACCCGTTCCTCGCGAGCACGTGATCGTTCTGGGTCCTGTCCCGTGGTCGTTCTAAGTCCTGT
>JBDGTL010000049.1:16487-17957 GCA_042216905.1 Halodesulfurarchaeum sp. | reverse complement strand
CTTACAGAATCCCCATGTCCTCGGCGATGAGATCCAGGAGGTGATCGGCGACGTCCGGATCGATGCGGGCGACGTCCTCGCCGTCGTGAATCGACTGGTTGTGTCGATCGATCCGGTCTGCCACCTCGGTTATCGGGACCGACGCGTCGGTCCCACACTCCGGACACGTCAATCGGACCGTCGGTATCTCGTCGTCCCCAGTTGACATACGTTCTCGCTACGACCCGGCCGCAGAAAGTCGGGTCGGTTTTCGGACGAGCGTGAATATAAACGGCTGCTCCCCCTAATCGTCTACCATGGGTGAAGCCGTCCGGTTCGTCCCGGCGTTCGGGTCTGTCCAGGCCATCGTCGGCTATCTCTTCTTCTATCTGATCGTGGACGCGATCGGACCGATGATCGTCTCGGTATTCGCGGACGTCGGCGTCCACCCCGACCTCACGGGACTGGGCCTGGCCGCTCTGATCTGGCTCCTGGGGTTCCTGACGCTCGTCGACGCGGTGAACAGGCAGTGGCGGGCCAACCCACGCCGGTTTCGCGATCACCGCCAGTGGCTTGAGTACCTCCGAGAGAGCGGCCCGTCGGCCCTCGTCTACGTGGGGTACCTCCTCGGAACGTTCGTGGCCGGCGGTGTCGTCTTCAGGTTCTGGCCCCGATTCATCCGGGAACTGACCGAACTCGTCGGTGCGGTCTCGACACTCCCCGACCCATCCCTTTCGGCAGGGTCGGTCGGGTGGGTACTCGGCGTTTCACTCGCCATCGCTGTGTTCGGATGGAGCCTGGACCGTGCCCTCGTCGGCAGTATCATGCGACTCCGGTATCGACTCGCATCCGGTCGGTGACGCGGTTCTCTCCGGGGACGGCTGATCGCTTCATTTTTTGGCCCAACCGCCCCATTCATCACCACCCCGAGCCGGCGTCTGAAACGATTAATATATACTACTCCCCCGGCCCCGTCATTGCTCGCGGCTATCGGCTCACTCGAATCGCGGATGACACAGGATCGGACGGTGCACTGACCGCCGGAGTGCCCGTGACCTCGATTCGGAAGCCCTGGCTCAGTCCGTCAAACGAACGAGCGAAATGCGATATTATATATTAGTTTTTAGATAATACACTGAATCTATTAGAAATAATATTTTATGACGTCGACGTTTCCTATCCGGGATCGGCCCGACATGGGAATATGGCGCAGGTGGTACGAGATGGGCAAGATACGGCATGATACAGTCGATGCGGACGTGCGTAACGATCCACTGGACGGGGAAGTACAACCGAACGAGCAATACGAAATCAACCGATTAATCAAAACCACCTATTATATATAATACGAGTGTAATAATTGGGGGGAGATACCGAATAATGGTATAATATAATAAAAGTAAAATTTTGTAGTATATATTGATGATATCAAAATTAATGTATAGTAATTATAGTATAAATCTAGGAATTTAATGTACAGTAATTATAGTA
>JBDGTL010000049.1:0-16387 GCA_042216905.1 Halodesulfurarchaeum sp. | reverse complement strand
AGTAATTATAGTATAAATCTAGGAATTTAATGTACAGTAATTATAGTAAAAATCCAGAAATTTAATGTACAGTAATTATAGTATAAACCTGAAAATTTAATATACAGTAATTATGATATAAATTCAGGAATTAAACGAATATTTTCGAACGTATAAAAGGAAACTCGGACGAGATCCCGAATCGGACAGCTGGTGTTCTCGATAACATATCAGTATTCAATAATAGAAATGTATATGATAGTATTGGCAACGGAATCGAGTCGGTATGCGAGGACGATCGAATGACATCCTCACCGACTGGACGGAAACGAGCTACATAGTGGCCGCAGCGACGACCGCCTGGCCATACGAGATGCCCGCGTCCCCCGGGGGCACGGCGGAGGGAGAGAGGAAACGGAGTCCGGAAGATTCGACCCGGTCTCGTATCCGACAGAAGATGGCGTCGTTGTAGGCCACACCACCGGTGAACCCGACGGCGTGCAGGTCGCGGTCGGCCGCTTCCTCGATCGCGATTGCGGCCAGGCCGTCGGCCAGAGTGGCCTGGGCCGTTGCCGCGACGTCGGCGGTGGCGTGTGTCCCCAGCAACCCCTCGAGATGCCGGGCGAGAGCGCAAGCGTCGATGACCCGCCGACCCGACTCGGTCGTGTACGGGACGTCGATCGGAACCGGGTCGCCGGCCGAGCTCGACACAATGTGGGCCCCCGGGTGTCATGCACGTATTCTGTTGGGAAGTGGACTATCCAGAGAGAGGGTTCCCGTTCACTGTCGAGCACCCTTCCTGGGCGATTGAGAATACGCCGGGACCCCTCCCCCTGTCCAGGGAAGTGATCCCCCTTGCATCTCGATTGTGACGGTATTCCCCGAAGCGGATCCCGATTCAGGTACTCCCGCAGATTCAATCGCAGGCCGTCACGACGACTGGAACGTTTGCGTTCAGGATGACTTTCTGGGTGATGCTTCCGAGGATCGCCTTCTCCGCTGGACTCCGTTTTCGGCCTCCCATTACGATCTGGTCGAAGGACTGATCAGCGGCGACCGCCAGGATTCCCTCTTCGGGCGGCGTGGACAGTTCCCGGAGTTCGTATTCGATCCCTGCCGATTCGAGGATGTCGACGACGTTCCGAACCGACTCCACCTCCTGGATCGAGGCGGCGTTTTCGGGTTCGTCCTCACCAGTCAATGCATGACCGACGACGACGCTGACTGATTCTGACGCATTGGGAAGCGATGCGGTATATGTGGCCTGTCGCTCGGCACGACTCACCGACGTGTCGACCGGAAGCAAAACGGTATACATTGGATATGTACTATATACAAATGAATCGGTATAAAGACGACTCACGGTTTCCGGAATGGGACCACTATCGCAAAGATATTTATCAAGTTGGGGAGTTACTATATATACATTCTTGGTTCGGTTCGGGCGGCCGATCGAGCGCCATCGTCGGGTTTCCGAAACCGCGCTCCCGACGGTCTGCAACACGAGACCGTGTCGTCGATACAACCACGACGAGTGAACCAGGGGGACAGCGAGGACGGCAGGAGACGTGAACTCCTCCAACAGTTCGATACCGGATGAAAACAGACAGTCATCCATCGAATCCGCCGAGTTCCATTGCCCTCCAAGTCGCCACATCTCACGTCTCGATTGCGTTCAGACCGCTCCACATCTCACGTCTCGATTGCGTTCAGACTCGCCATTCCCCTGTTCCCGGATATTCAGGCAGGTGCTTTCACGTGGTTTCGATTAGTCAACACGGGGTCCGTGGGACCAGAAATGAGGAACGCAGGCGTTGTTCCGTCCACTCGGATAACCCGCGGAATTCCGGTTGTCGATACGTGGATGGTCGAGTCCGGTGGAGAGACCAGGCCAGTCGACACAAGTATAATACATTCGATTACAGTGCGAGGGGGTTGTGTGTACCCAGTTCAGGTGAAAGTATAATCAATTAAAGTGTTTCATTTTACTCCATATTTTCGTACAAATTTGTCGGATTAGGTAGAGTATTCAAACGAATAGTATTAAATTACCATAAAAACTATTCATATGCAATAATAGGCTATATTACCGTCACTCGTGTATTTTCACTCGTAGCAATGTCAGGAGACTATCAGCCATTCACAGATGGTGGCCCCACCTCGAATCGAAGAGGGTTTCTCGCAGGTGCTGGAAGCGTGGCCGGCCTTGCGTTGCTGGGGAACGCGTCGGCGTTGTCCTCCAAACCGACGGACACTGTCCCTGCCGCGTCGGATACGATCGACACGCCGCTTCCCTACACACAACTCGATCCGGAAACGGCGAAAGAACGGGGACGAAAGTTCTACTACGCCGGCGAGCACTGTTCACAGGGGAGCTTCCACGCCATCCTCTCGTTACTCCGTGAGGAGGTCGGCGAACCCTATACCCGGATTCCATCGACCATTCCGTTCTGGTCAGCCGGTGGCGGGGCCGGGTGGGGCGCCGTCTGTGGCGCCGTCGTCGGTTCGAACAGCGCCATTTCCATGGTCGAAGGGCCAACGGGAACGACGATGAAACTCACCGACGAACTCCAGCGCTGGTACACCCAGCACCCATTCCCCTCCTACGACCCGCCAGAGGACGCCGGTCATATCACGAAGACACTCCCGTCTGCCACCCCGGAATCGATCCTCTGTCACGTATCGGTGACGAACTGGTGTACGGAATCGGGATACGCGTCGGGATCCGAGGAAGCCACAGAGCGCTGTGGACGGCTCACCGGGGAGACCGCCGCCCGGGCAGTCGAATTGCTCAACGCGCAGGCCGAGGGGCGTTTCGGCCGGGAAGCAAAATCGATACTCCCGTCCACGGTAAGTGCAGAAAACGGATGTCGGGCGTGTCACTCGGCCGGGACGGACTTCCAGACGGGACAGTTCACTCGGGGCAAGATGGAATGCTTGAACTGTCACACCGCGGCACCGCACATGCCAGACTCCCTCAAGTAGCCACGACGCTACGACGCCACTCTCGTTCTCCCGGTCTCATTTGGACGTCCCGGGTATTCGACCGAGAACTCACATCGAATGACCGAGAACGCTCAGCGAACACTGCTCGGTTCGGTCCCCTCGAGGCGGTCGAACTGGCGATGGGCCAGGCCCACGGACAATAGCGAGAGGATCACGGTGGCCGCCGGCAGGACGACGCCGGGGTCGTAGCGGAGGGCAGGATGGAGGCCCAGGCCGTAATCCAGGACATCGTCGAGCAACAACGCCGATAGCGCGAACACGAGCGCATCCGTCGTCGTTCGTCCGTAGTGGGGTATCAGAAACGCTTCGGCGACGAGGCCGAGATGCGTGAGCAATATCCCCCAGTAGGCCCACAGGTCGGGAAAGTAGGCGGAAAACCCGAGGTTGAGCGCGACGACCGTCCAGAGACCGTACTTGAGGAGCCACACGAACGCGAGCGTATGGAGGTACGCAAGCGGTCTATTCTGCGTCGCCGCCTCGAGACGGTTGCCCAGATTCGGCACGAGGGAAACGAGCGAGAGGAGCATGAGAAACGTGGCGCCAGGTGAATCCGTGAAAAATGGCCAGAGAAACGCGTAGACCTTCGGCATCGACTTGACGTAGAAATCGACGCCGACGAGGACCGCGAGAAAATTTGCCACAATGAGCGAGAGCAAGACCCACGTGTTCTCGAGGTAGAACCGTGCAATCCGACGGGGAATGAGTGCCATTGGTCGATCCTCGGGCGGTTGTTCACCGGAACCACGGGGTTGCCCCTTGTGGGCCTTTTCACTTCCGGCCGGGCGAAGACGGAGTCCCCCACGAAACGTACCGACTGGCCCGACGATTTCGCCGAAAGAACTACCTGGCTTCCCGGTCGGGATGCTACGCATGTTTGACGGGGAACAACCGCTGTCGGGGCTCACGGTGATCGATTGCTCGACGGTCTACGCCGGGCCGCTCGCGGCGATGTACATGGGGGACTTCGGTGCCGAGGTCATCAAGGTCGAGCATCCGGGACGAGGCGATTCCCTCAGGGACTACGGACCGTCGGAAGAAGAAACCGTCTGGAAGTGGGTAGGACGGAACAAGCGATCCGTTCCGATCGACCTCCACGACCCCGACGGCCAGTCGGTCCTCCTGGAACTCGTCGAGGACGCGGACGTGTTCATCGAGAACTTCCGTCCCGGGACCCTCGAGGACTGGAACATCGGGTGGGAAACTCTCTCGTCCGTCAACCCGGAACTGGTCATGGTCCGAATGACGGGATTCGGACAGACGGGTCCGTATAGCGACCGGCCAGGATTCGGGACGCTCGCCGAGGCGATGAGTGGGTTCGCCTACGTGACAGGACCCGCGGACGGTCCGCCGACGCTCCCGGCGATGCCACTGGCCGACGCCGTCGCCGCGATGTACGCCACCTTTGCCACGATGTTCGCACTGTACTGGCGCGACGTCAACGGCGGAACCGGCCAGTACATCGACACCAGTATCCTGGAACCCCTCTTCGGCGCGATGGGCGAATACACCGTGGACTATGGAACCAGGGGCGTGGTCCACGAGCGATCCGGCAATCGCAGTCCCCACACCGCTCCGCGAAACACCTACAAGACGAAAGACGACAGGTGGGTAGCACTCTCCGGATCCTCACAGAGCATCGCACAGCGGATCCTCGAAATCGTCGGCGGTGAAGACCTCAGGGAGGACCCCCGATTCGAGACCGCAGCGAAGCGTATCGAGAACGTCGATGCGCTCGACGACATCATCGCCGACTGGATGGCCGATCGGACTCGAGCGGAGGCCATCCGGATTTTCGAGGAACACGATGCGGCCCTCGCTCCCGTGTACAACACAGCGGACATTTTCGAAGACGAGCACTTCGAAGCCCGGGACGCCGTCGCCGAGGTGGACGACGAGGACTTCGGGAACGTCCCGATGCCGGCCGTCTTCCCGAAACTCTCCGAAACGCCGGGGAGCATCGACCACACTGGGCCTGACCTCGGCGAGGACACCATGGCGGTTCTCACCGATCGAACGTCACTCTCCGAGGAGGAGGTTCGTGAACTTGCGGTCGACGGAACAGTCACACTCGAGGAGTAGCCCGAACGTTAGTTGACAAAGTACATCAATACATTGTAACGAAATGCGAGAGGCGAGTCATTGTAACGAAATGCGAGAGGCGAGTGAGGGTTTCGTATCACACAATTTCGTCCGATACAGCCTGTTCCTCAAACGTGCACGCTCGTGGGGGCCAGTGCCCGTACGTGGAGTGACGGGGGACGTTCAATGCATATGAGAATCGAGATGTGTCGAGCGCTCGCCGTAGGCGGGGCACAATTCGACCGTCGCGTGATCGATCTCGTGGTCGGCCAATACCTGGTGGATTCGTCGGTTGATGTCCTCGGCGTCAGTCATATCGTCCCCTGTGGTCTCCACGTGGGTCGTCGCGACGGTGATTTGACTGCAGATCTGCCAGGCGTGCAAGTCGGTCACACGTTCCACGCCCTCGATGGCCTGGATGTCGGCACGTACCTGCTCCTGGTCGATCGGCGTCCTGATGAGGAAAATGGCCCCACTCCCTTTGAGGACCTTCCAGGCAGACCAGAGGACGATTATCGCGATGAGTCCGGCGGTTATCGGGTCGATGATCCGAATGCCGGTGATCTGGATGGCCAGGACGGCGACGATGACCGCGATCGATCCCCCGGCGTCCCCGATGAGGTGGTAGTAGGCGCCTTTTTCGTTGAGGCTCATCGTCCCGCCGTGGAGGATGAAAACACTCCCGACGTTTATCGCGAGGCCCACGAACGCGATCGCCAGCGTGGGAACCGTTCCGATCGAGACCGGATCGAGGAATCGCCTGTATGACTCCCAGAGGATGTACCCGACCATCGGGACGAGTAACATACCGTTGAGGAACGCCGCGAGGGGTTCGAGGCGGTGGAGTCCGTACGACCACCGGTTCGAGACGTCGTACCGTTCTGCGACGAACGAGGCTGCAAAGGCCATCACGTAGGCGAGGGCGTCGAACAGCATGTGGACGGCATCGCTCAACAACGCGACCGATCCGAACAGGAGTCCACCCGCGAGTTCGGCTGCAAATCCGAGGAGATTGATGAAAGCGACCGCCGCTAACGTTCGCGTACTCCCTCCCCCGCCGTGGGTCCCCGAATAATCGTGATCGTGGGAGTGAGTGGAGTCGTGTGAGGACTCCGGTGTGGCCGAACACGCCTGTGACCCACTGTGGCCGTGGGAATCGGCGTCAGTCATTCGATGGCGAGGCTACCCGTCGGAGGACTATTAATTCACCTATCAAGCGGTTAAATAGAGTTATTAAAAAATAATATCTACAGGGAATAATTTGCTAACTCGAGAACAGGAATACCATCAAGGACACTGGTATATGAACCGATTAAATCACTGAGCAGGAAATAATTCCAAATTCGTCACGAGAGGTGTTCCGGGTACTCACATCTCAAAAATTCCAATTCCCGAGTGCCAGGCAAACTCGCGGGACGTCGTTCGAGCCGAGCGTGGCGCCGCCGACAGACCGTCCTGTGAGGGAGAGGGACAGGGAGGAACGACGTCGAAGGGTCCAATCAAAACGTTTCCGACGAGGTCATCTGATCCGTACCCCCGAAACGCAACCGTCACTCCTCGAGACGATCGGGGATCCGCGTTCCATCGATCCGACAGGTGAATCCAGACGATGTTCCTTTTGGAACCGGGCCATTCCTGCCTCGGACCCAATAAATACTGGCATCAGCAAGTTCGAATATTGTGATATTACGACCCAATCGAAATGATCAATAGTATATTATTAAATAAGAAAACATGGGGATTGAGGGCAATTATATATTATTGGCAATGTTATGATTCTACTGGAACCCGGGTACACGACCAAAAAACGTATTTCGATCTCTCCCAGAAAATAGAGTGATGGAGGGGCGAGAATCGATTCCCCGTCGGGCATTCCTGAAGTCCGCAGTCGCTATCGGGGGCATGGCTGCATTCAGCGCGTGCCTCTCTCGGGAACCGAACGTCGACGTTCCGACCGGACCGGATGACCTCGCTGGCTACCCCGAACGGCAACACGCGTGGAACGACGCCCTGTCCACCGACGACCACGGAAACGTGGTGCCACCACGTCACCGCGTCCTCCTCTATCTCGAATATCGCGGGTCGGGTATACCGGCCGAGAGCGAACGCCAGGCGATGGAGACGGCACTCCGAGGTGTGGAGCGTGCCTACGAGCGTTCGAGCCGTGGTCTCCTCCTTTCGGTGAGTTACTCACCCCGGTACTTCGATCGATTCGACGCCGATGGCCCGGCAGGGGTGGCGCTACCCGAACCCGAAGCGCTGGCCCCCTTCGAGGATCCGGCGTTCGACACGCCGGACGCTGTCGTCCACATCGCCAGTAACACCGCGTCGGTCGTCCTCGGAACCGAACAGGCCCTCCGGGGGAACGCAGATTCGGCAAACGGAGTCGACCAACCCGACCCGTCACTGACCGACGTATTCGACGTGGCGGACCGGAGGACGGGATTCGTCGGCGACGGCCTCCCGGCGAAGCACGCCGAGGAGGTTGAGGGACTTCCCGCTGACACTGTATCGGAGGACGCCCCATTGTTCATGGGCTTCAAATCGTCGTTCGAGAAAAACCAGGCGAGCGAGGACCGAGTCACGGTCCAGTCCGGTCCCTTCGCCCAGGGGACGACCCAGCACATCTCGACGTTGGCACTCGACCTCGACCAGTGGTACACCCAGGACGACCGGTGGCAGCGGGAGGCGAAAATGTTCTGTCCCTACCACGCCGAGAACGACGTCGTCGAGGGGGCCGGCGACAACCTGGGACGGAGCAGCGAAATCGACGAGTGCAAACCACCGATGGAGACGGCCCGGGAGATGGGAATTGTCGGCCATTCACAGAAGTCCGCGATGGCTCGTGAGGACGGAAATCCGATCATCCTCCGCCGGGATTTCAACACGACCGACGGGGATCAGGCGGGGCTTCATTTTTTGGCACTCCAGCGATCAATCGGGGACTTCGTCGAGACGCGCAAGGCGATGAACGGAACCGAAATCGCCTCGAAATCCGCCGTCGGCCAGCGGAATAACAACGGTATTCTCCAGTACATTCGGACCCTCCGCCGGGGAAATTACCTCCTTCCGCCCCGGTCACTCCGGTCGTTGCCCCCAGCCATCCCAGCGTCGTCGGATCGGGAGGGAGTCGATGCGTAGGCGGACGTTCCTTCGAACGGCGGGAAGTACAACGGTCGCCGGTCTCGCCGGTTGTGTCGGTTCGATCGAATCGCGGAATGTCCTGGCGCCACCGCTCGTCGAGAACCGGCCGAATGCGGTCTACTATCCCACCCACTACGAAGGAATGAACGTGTCAGGGATCCGTCACAGCGGATCCTACTCATGTGCGCTTACCTACACCTATCCACATCGGTTCTGGTTGATGAAGCCAACCGGAGTGACGAAGGTTGCAATCGATCCCGACGATTCGGTGCACCTGATGCCGGTCGTATGGGACGAAGAGACGGGGGTGATTCCACCCGACGTCGCGCCGCACATTTCCATCTCGAGAAACGGGAAGGCAGTCGAACGGTTTTCGCCGTGGCCGATGCTCTCACAACCGATGGGCGTTCACTTCGGCGACAATGCACACCTTCCGGGAGATGGGACCTATCGCGTCGAGGTCAGCATCGGTAGACCGACGTCACGCAGAACGGGTTCGCTCCGGGAGAACGAGGAAGACGTATCGTTCTCGTTCGATTTCGCGTTCAGCGAATCGAAACTCGAAGACATCCCGTATACGGACATCCCGACGGAAAAGCAGGGAACGAAAGGCGCTGTCGAACTGATGGACATGGAGAACCTGCCGAGTTCGCGAGTTCCAAATCCGGAGGCACTACCCGGTGACGTGCGGGGTACAGCGAGGAGCGGAAACGCGAAATTCGTCGTGGCCGTGTTCGAGGACGCCTCCAGGGTCGGTGGGGCCGAAGACATGCACTACATCGCGGTGTCTCCCCGGACCCCGTACAATCGGGTGTTCCTCCCGATGATGTCGCTCTCTGGAACCCTCACCCGTGACGGGGGAACGGTGTTCGATGGATATCTCCGAGCGACGATCGATCCCGAACTCGGCTATCACTACGGTGCGTCTGTCCCATCTGTCGAAGCCGGGGACTCATTTACGATAACAGTCGATTCGCCGCCGCAGGTCGCTCGCCACGAGGGATACGAGACCGCATTCGTATCGATGCCGACGATGGACGTCACATTATAATCTACGTTGAGCGTCAAATTATAATTATATTGTAAAGAGGACAGTATCCACAGTCCAACCGACGTCTCGAGATCAGTTGAACAGTATACGAGTCCATTGTGACAGATATATCGTCGATACTAGAGGCAGGGCGTAGGTACCGGTGATTGGCTAATTCCGGTGCGTGCGAACTGTCCGATGCAGACCGAGCGGACAAACGACCGACCGGAGTACGTCTATCTTAGGAGTGATACTCTTACCACCGTAACCGATCGAAGTGGGATGAAAAGCGGAACCCCAGGGCAATTCCTGTCGATCGATTGAGAGTCACATTCCGATCAGATTGCGATACCCTTGACCGGACGATCGACACGATTCACCGCTGGTACTCGAAGACGATTCCTCCGAATCGATCCGCGGCGAGGCCGCCAAGAATCATAGCGGTCATCCCGACCGCGAACCCGAGGTTCGCGACCGGGGCCCCGAGAAACATAGCGAGTCGAAACCCGAGAAAGAAACCCAGTAGTCCCCCGGCCACCATCCCCAGGACGTATCCCTCGATAATGGTTTCCGGCATGGTTGGCACACGTACTCGGTGGATCAGTGAATCACGTCATTGAAGAGCATGTCTGAGGATATCTCTGTCAGAAATACGTGGTCGTCACGTCCAATAGCAACGGGGTAACCGGCACCAATCGCGACAATTCACGGAGATTCGACCTGACTCGTCGAGAGTCCCCCCGGCGACGTCGTCCAGACGAATCGAACTGACGTCGTTCTCGAGGAACTCGAGGGCATCCCGATTCGCTCGATTTCCCGGAGGGGATGCTCACCCGCGGCGACGGTCGCATCTGTTTTCCCTGGTCAAGCACGTCCGTCGCCCGTTCGATCTGTCGATGCCGATAATCGTACCCACCCTCGGGATCGATATTGATCCGGTTCGACCTCAAGCGTCTCATGCGACTCGCATTGATGAACGTGAGGTACGGTAGCAGGCGTCCTTGTGTCGACGAAATAGTCTCGATTGAAGTCAATCCCGGCAATTGCCGACAGATGTCTCGTGATTTCGTAGCCAACTATCAGAGGGTGAGACCGCGATCACGTGAACCGGCGCTCTTCTACAAAACGTCCAATTTGAAAATGGGTAGAAACACGCATAGAATGATGTGTCCATCGGATCCGTTTGAATATCGCGTTCGTATTTAGTACATCGAATACCGCCTTTTGTATCGATTTGGTCCCAGCCAGTACCAATTGATCATCGATATTTCTATGGTGTTGTCAGTACGTTAGAGACATATGACCGATGAACGGAAACCCGTTCGTCGTACATTTTGGGAGCGGTGGACCGACGATTCTGGGCCATTTTATCGTTCGTGTGCAGTGTTTCCTTTTGATCCTCTTACAGAACCAGATGGGACGCAGGGCGATGCTATTGAGAGGCCCTCGATCCAGTTCACCAGTGGGATTACTCGCCTCATTCTTCGCAACCTCCCGACCGTGTTATTGGCCGTTCTGGCCGTGTACATTCCGACCTCGCTGATGAGTGCTGCGGCGAGAGGGAACATCTCGGTTTCTTTCTCGTCACCCGACAGCGCCACGTTCCTGCTCGGTGTTCCCCTGCTCATCGTTGGGAGTCTGTGGGCGTATCTCCTGTATCGGATCGCTGTCTCGTCCGTGAGAAGTGAGAACCTCCATAAGCCACTCGTCTTTATTCTGACTGCGGTTCCGCTCGCTTTTGGCACGGGATACGCGGTCTATTCTTCCTGGGCGAGTTCTGGACTCGGCGGCGAGCCTGCGATAACCGTGCAGGCTGGCTATTTTCTTTTGGTCCTTCTCGCTGGACATCTTATCTATGACGGCCTTGCCCTTCGAGCAGAGAATCTCTTCTCGACGCTTGGCTCTTCCACGATCGTTGAGCAGGCTGAGTACCAACAATTCCAGGAGGAGTTACAGACGCACCTTGGCGATTCGATGTCTCTCGGTGGTATCGAGATTCCTCGATCGGCGGCATTTGCTGGTGTATTCATACTTATTCCGACGGCCCTCCCGCTCGTTTCACTGGGCTGGAACGTATGGGCAAAACTCGCGTTTATCCCGTATTCGTTTATCAACTTCTTCGTCGTGGCAATCACCTACGACACGTTCGTATTGATACATACTTTCACGGAACTGTTGGGCCGGGATATCCTGATGTATCGACCGTATCATCCAGACGAACACGGTGGGTTTCGCGATTTGGGGCGGTTTGCGACCCGGGTAAATCTGATTCTCGTCGTCGTGGGTGGCTACGTTGCCTATCGATTTTACGCTGAAGGGGTATTCACACTCCCGGTAGACGGCTTTACCAGCCCACTTCTCGCACTGACATGGGGTATTTCCTACGTCGGACCGATCCTCGCATACATTGTTTTCGTCGTGTATTGGCTGTATCACTCGTTTTGGCGGCTTCACAGCAAGATGGAAAGGGGACGCCAAAAGCACATCGAAGAAATTCAGCAACGGAATCGTGCGGATGAGGACTCCGCTTCTCGGGAATTTTCGGACCCAAACACTGACGGGCCGGTGTGGGAATCCCTGCAATCAGCGCCACGATGGCCGATCAAGCGACAGGGATTGTTGGGTATCGTAATGCTGGATGCGATCCCGGTTCTCGTTCCGATCCTGCTCTAGTCCAGTGTATGAGTTGACAACTGGGACACGACGTCACGAGGACTGTTTCGTCTGTGTTTACCGACGCGGTTTGTGCCCTGAGTTCAGCACTCTGTTGGTTCCTCACCCATACGGGTCCGGATGCGTTACAAAAATCGCAGAATACGTATTGGTACTGCCGAATCGATTTCGATGAGGGCGAGAGTCCGGTCGGAGCGTAAACGGCCTGTCCGAGGCCTTCATCGTGCAACTCGAATGCGAGTCGTTCACCAGCGGCGACGTTCGTTATGAGCGTTCGATGGCGGCGCTCACCCCCAAATCCGTCCGATAGAGGTGGATAGAAGAGTCCCGGCTTGAACCGACAGGAAAGTGCCCGGGGAGGGCTTCGAACCCTCGGTCTCCGCATGTCCCAGGTTCGAGGCTCGGCTGACCTCGAGTGGGAGCCACCGGAATGCGGCCGCACCGAAACTCGGAACCCTATGAGTGCGGCGCTATGTCCAGCTAAGCCACCCGGGCTCACCCCGAGGTAGGAGAGAGGTCCTTTTGAAGCTTTGTAATTCAGACCGGCGTACCCGCGGGTTTATGACGCCGGGGCGGTAGCACAGCCATATGGACGTTCCGAGGCTCGTCGCGGACGCCCTCGGGGACGAGGAAGTGGTGGCTCACCTCTCACTCAAGGGCGAGGACGCGATTTACGTCACTGGAACGCGGACGATCCGGTACACGTCAGAGGGACTCCTGAGCGACGAATCCGCATCGGAGTATCCACACGATGCAGAACGGGTCGACGTCGAGGAGAAACGACGGAAGGCGAACATCCTTCTGGATTACGGCACGGATGGTCAGGACGGGTTCTCAGTCCCGGCCTCGAAACTCGAGGAGGCGCTTCATCCCGTGCTGGCGGGGGTGCTTCACGCTGCCGGGGTCACGGGTCCGGGTGAAACCGTGAAGCGGACCTTCCGGTTCAGCGAACTAACCCTCGTGGTCACGAGCGAGCGACTCGTCAAACACGTCGGTTCCTCGGTCTGGGACGCCGAGTACGACGAAGTGCCCTACGATGCCGTGTCCGGGTTCGACGTCGAGGAGGGAAACGTCTCCTCCCAACTGGTGATCACGACGTCGGATCGGATCGAGCGGATCAAGGCCCCCAACGAATCCTTTCGCCTCGTCGAGGAGACGGTCCGGGAGGCGCTCCTCGATCATTACGGAGTCGACTCGCTCGAGGAATTCGAAGAGATGGTCGCGACCGAGGAACCTGAGGACGAGACGACCGGCGGTCCGGAGCGAAACGAAGTATCCTTCGACGCCGGCGTGGACCCGATCCAGACGGGTTCCACCGACGATTCCGACGAAGAAGCCACAGCCGAATCCGCTCAGACGACTAGCGCTACAGCCGGTTCGACCGGGGCCGACGAACTCGAGGAAAGCGGCTTCACCTCCGCGGCAACGAAAGTCCAGTCAAAGATCGATCCCGACGAGTTGCGGGCCGAACTCGACGAGATGGAGGCCCTCCTCGAAACCCAGGCTGAGGCAATCGAGGAACAGCAGAAACGCATCGAGGAGATGAGACACCTCATCGAGGACTCCTAAGGTTCGGTATCGAAGCGGGGGTATCGGCCCGACCTCGTTCCAGTTCCCACCCGGTTTTTCCGTTTACCAGCATCTCTTCGTATTGCACCGTCCGACCCTCTCGAACCGGACTAGACACTCCGTCCGTTCATTTTATTTTTTTAATTTTCTCCGATTTTCCCATCCAACGGCTCGGTAATAAACGCATTACCGTTCTAAGACTCAGTCACGCCCGGTGACCGACCGAATGCACGAGGAGCCGAAGGGTCCGAGTTCGCCGGAGTCCAACGAGATAAAATAACCAGTCGAGAGATTTGCGCCACATCGCCGGCAGTGGAAGTCTCCCTCCTTCGTGATCACCTCGCTCTCGAATCGGACGTAGTTCCCGCCCCTCGGTCGGATCGTCGATCCCGATCGCTCGATCACGCCCCTGTCCGCGGCGGTTTCGAGAATCCGTCGGGTGGTCCGGGGATTCGTCGTGATTGTCTCGAGCCGGTCGATCGCCGTCGCGATCGACAGTTCGGGATCCTCGAGTTTGGAGAGGAGTTCGACACCCATCTCGATTCGCTCGTCCTCGGACACGGTGGCACGCAGGACCGCACGATGATTAATCCTTCCGCCAGTCGGTTCGCTCAAGACGGGGGACCGACTATCCGCAGGTATGCCGCTCACCCGGAGCCGTGTATTGCTGGGTCTGGGTCTTCTCGTACTTCTGGGACTGGCCCTCCTCTTCAGGCCCGACGCGGTCTTCTCCCGGCTTCGGTCCGTCCTGTTCAGTCCGTACTTTCCCCTGATTCTCGTTCTCCTCTACGCCGTTCGGCCGTTTCTCGGCTGGCCGATCAGTCTCCTCTCCGGTCTGGTCGGGTACCGTTATGGAATCATATTCGGACTCCCGATTGCCCTCCTCGGGGTCGTCGCGACGAGTCTCGTGCCGTATTCGGCCGGTCGCTACTTCGACGCGACCGGTCCGATACTCGGGCGATTCGGCGGAGGGAGCCGTCGGTACTTCGACGCTGCCGGGGACGTTCGCGGGGTCGTGGCCGCCCGACTCGCGCCGACGCCCGCAGAACCTATTTCCGCAGCGGCCGGCATCGGAGGCGTGGGGACCGGCGCGTTCGTGCTCGGAACGCTCCTTGGAGAACTCCCCTGGACCATCGCCGCCGTGTACGTGGGTCACTCCCTCGATACGTTTTCGATCGGTGGGCTCGGGTACGACTGGCGCCTCATCGCCGGCGGGGTAATCGCTTCCCTCGTCCTCCTTGCCCGTCCCATATACGACGTCTACGTCAGGCGGCGGTCGAGTTGACTACAGTACGCTTGTCACATATCGAATATCGGGTTAATATGATGTAATAAAACTACATAATACACTATACTATAATATAATAAATTATAACATAATAAACCATAATACAATATACTATAATATCATAAACTATAAGAAACCATAATATACAATAATATAATAAACTACAACATAATAAATCTTAATACAATATACTATACCATAGTAAACTATACTATACTATACCATAACATAATATAATATATGTACTTTATAATAGTAATAATATAATAGGTTTCTTATGAAACGTTACATCGAAATTCAATCACCGCATACTAATACGATTACTATCTCGGAGAGGAAAATCAAAATTCGGCAAAATGAATTCACCACCTGCGATCCCCCTCCACCGACTCCGGTGTCAAACGGGGACTCGACACAGTCTGACTAACTGCACTCGCTCCAGCCGCAGGACTGGCAGGTCTTACAGCCCTCGGAGTAGTAGAGATCCATCGATCCGCACTCGGGACACTCAGGACTCTCGCCCGCGTCGATCAACGACTGGGTGGAGTCCGGTTCCTGATTCAGTTCGTCCGGTTCCACGCCGTTCGCCGTCCCGCCGTCCGTCTCCTGGGTGTCGACGTCGGCGATCGATTCCGATCCGACGTCGTCTTCGATCTCGTCGAGTGTCTCCTGGCGGGGATACGGTTTGTCTACCTCGTTCTCGAGGTACCGTCGCATCGCGGTGCCGATGGCGTCCGGGATCGAGTTGATCTGTTCGCCCTTGTCCCACGCGACTTTCGGACTCCGGGTTCCCTTCAACTCGTCCACGATTTCCTCGGGGTCGACGCCCGATCGGAGCGCGGTTGAGATGACTTTGGCGAGGGCCTCGGTGAAGGAGTTCGTGAAGCCGCCGGAGTGACCGATGTTCGCGAACAGTTCGAACGGTCGCTGGGTCTCGGGATCCTCGTTGATCGTCACGTAGAGTTTCCCGTACCCGGTGTCGATCCGCTGGCTGACGCCCTGGAGGGCGTCCGGACGCGGTCGCTTCTCCGCGTACTCCGGCTGGTCGCCGAGCGTGGGAAGGTCCTCTTCGAGAACATCACGGACCTCTCCCGCCTCGAGGAAGTCCTCCATACCGCCGAACACGTCCTCGATCTGCTCGACGATCACCTCGGCTGCGTCCTCCCGCGACATGTCGCTGAATTCGGTGTTCTGGGCACGGGTCGTGAGTACCTGTTTCGATCGGGTGCCGTCGCGGTAGACGGTCACGCCCTTGCCGCCGTGATCGTAGATGTAGCGAAAGACCTCCTCCATGTCCTCGACGGTGGCCTCGTTCGGGAAGTTGACCGTCTTCGATATCGAGGAGTCGACGCCCGACTGGAGGGCGCACTGAATCGAGGCGTGCTGCTTGCCGGTGAGGTCGCCCGTCGTGACGAACAGTTCGCCGATGGCGTCCGGAACGGTCGAGAGCCCCTCGACGCCGTCGAACTCGTTCGCCGCCATCTGTTCCTGGGCCTCCCGTTTGACTGCCTCGACGTCGATGTCGTTGGCCTCGAGCACGCGGAGGAAGTAATCGTCGAACTCCACGAGCATCTCGTCGCCCTGGACGTCGTCGGAGACGTTCTTGTAGTAGGCGACGT
>JBDGTL010000105.1:0-18402 GCA_042216905.1 Halodesulfurarchaeum sp. | reverse complement strand
TGGATAGAGGTGCAAACCAATCTTTTGACGTGTGGGTTTTATATCTTGTCCCTATCTTTCTGCGAGGAAAGAATCCCGCCGTTTACGGCGTTAACGAGAGCGAAGCTCTCGTTCGCACCCCAGAACGCTTCGCATTCTGGGTACGGGAGTGAATCCGACAACGCGGACGCCAACCACCGTCGATAGCAGGCCGGATATTCAACGCCAATCCACACTATTAAGTCGGTTTGCCTACATAGGCTATGTATGGCGGTCGAGGTCACGCGTACCTACGTTGGTTCCATCCAGAACCAGCGACAGGTCTGCGATGGCCTCGACTCGCTCGGAGACTCCGCCTCGAAAATCTGGAACGTCGCACGCTGGACAGCCGACCGCATCTGGGATGCAACCGGCGACATCCCAGATGGGGGCGTGCTGAAATCGTATATGAAGAACCAGTCGTGCTGGAAAGATTTGAACGCACAATCCAGTCAGAAAGTCATCGAAGAACTTTCTGACGCTTTCCAGTCGTGGTTCGACCTGCGACAGAAAGATCCAGAGGCGAATCCACCCGGCTACCGCAAACACGGCGACACCCGACCACGAAGTACAGTCACCTTCAAAGAAGACGGATTCAAACACGACCCCGAGAACAACCGCGTCCGCCTCTCGAAAGGTTCGAACCTCAAAGAGTCGTGGTCGGACTTCATCCTCTGCGAGTATCAGACCCGCCCGGACGTTGACCTTTCAGAAGTCAACAGCGTGCAGAACGTTCGGGCGGTCTGGAACGGCGACGAGTGGGAACTGCACTTCGTCTGCAAAGTCGAACTCGAAACAAACGACTCAGCAGGCGACGATGTTGCAGGCATCGATCTCGGCATCAAAAACATCGCCACAGTTGCGTTCCCCAACGAATACGTCTTGTACCCCGGTAACTCGCTTAAAGAAGACAAGCACTACTTCACCCGTGCCGAGTACGACACCGAGGGTGAGGACGCCCCGTCTGAGACGTCAATGTGGGCACGCAGGAAACTCGCTGACCGTGAGACGCACTTCTACCACACACTCACAGACGCCATCATCACGGAGTGTGTTGAGCGCGGTGTTGGGACGCTCGCGGTGAGTTGGCCCGAAGACGTGCGCGAATCTGACTGGGGCAAAACTGGAAACAAGAAACTCCATACGTGGGCGTTCGACCGCATCTACCAGTACCTCGAATACAAAGGCGAGATTCGTGGTGTCGAGGTGTTGAAGGAGAACGAGTGGAACACCTCGAAGACGTGTTCACGGTGTGGCGACGACACGAAGTCGAACCGTGTCGACCGTGGCTTGTACATCTGCTCGTCGTGCGGTTTGGTCGGGAACGCGGATTGTAATGGGGCGGAGAACATGCGCCAGAAGATAACTCCGAGTCCTCACGGCGAGGATAGGAGTAACGGCTGCGTGGCACAGCCATCGGTACACCTGTTCGACCGCGAGAGCGGGACGTTCCAGTCGAGAGAACAGGTCGTATCGTAGACCGGCAAATATCCCAACTGCGGTACGGGAAGCCGCGCCGTTCACGGCGCGGAGGATGTCACTATGCGAGAATCGTTAGTGATCGGGCAAACCCTGACCCCGGTGTAATAGCCGATGAAACAGCGGTAAATCGGTATCACGAAACCTGAAGACGGCAAATCTGGCGATCCACAATTCGTCGTGCTATTCTTACTCGTCCCGATCTGGTTTCGAATCCAGCGCCCGGAAACCGTTCAGAATGACCTGTTTTGCCACGGCACCCTGTGTCGTCCAGTGGTGGGCATAGTCGAGCATGTCGTCGTATATGCGCGGTTTACACCCGGCGGCTCGGGGATGGCCCCCGCCGTTGACCTGTCGGGCGACTTCGTGACACCGCTCGAACGATTCCGTCCCTCGAATGCTTGCGCTCCCGGCCGGTTTCACGATCACGGCGGCATCCGCACCCTCCGCCCTGAGTTCCTCGGCGACTTCGTTTTGCGAACATCGACCGTACGTCACCCCGACCGTCCAGTCCCCGATTTCGACCAGTACCGCCCGGGTCACCGCCCGGTCGATGAGCGCGTCTTTCTCGACCCGTCGCTCTTCGAGAAGCGAGAGCACGTCCTCCGGCAGGTCGGCACCGTTCTGGCGAACGACCTCGACGTACTCCTCGGGTTCGCTCCACATGGAGAAGTCGGCCAGGTCGTCCGACCGCGGATCCTCCTTGATCCAGAGGTCGTGATCCCGGGTGACGGCCGCGAGTTCTGAGAGGTGATCCGGTATCTCGCCGGAGAGGGAGCGGATCGCGACGTCTGCGGTACATTCGGTTTCGGAATCGCCGAGGACTAACTCCACGCCCTCCTCGCGGACTCGGCTCGTGGCACGTTCGGTCCACTGGTGGTGGTCGAACCACTCGACGGAATCGACGACAGAGACGAGTTCCGTGAGTGCTGACTCGATCCGGTCGGGGTCGTCCGGCGACAGGTCACAGACGAACACAGTCGTCTCCTCGGTGCCGAATTCGGCGGCATATTCGAGTCCATCCGCCAACTCGTGCGGGCCGGTCGGGATCAGTGCGGCCTCACCGATCACTTCTCGAACAATGGCCACGCACCCGAGCCCATCGGCGTCGGGATCCGAGACGACGATGACGTCCGCACCAGTCGCCTCCTCTTCGATTTCCCGGGCCCGCCGTTCGGCCTGGACGTCGTCTGGGACGAAGAATCCCCGTCCCGGGAGGAGCGATTTCCGTTCGAGGGAAAGCGTCTGGTCGTCGATGAGACGATCGTTCATACAGGTTCGTGGAGACCTCGTGGTAAGTACTACGCGATACAGGGAGAAGCGAGAACGGGCCGAGACGATATCGCCGTTCAGGCCGGGTCCGGACCGGTCGCGGTGGGCTCTCCGGGTGGATTCAGCCGGATGCTCATCTCGTGTTCGAAACTCTGGGCGTCGGTCGTCTCGAACCCGACTTTCTCGTACAGGTTGATCGCCGGCCGGTTCCAGCGCTCGACCGTCAACCAGACACATTCCACTCCCTGGCGTTCGCCGTACCCGAGAAGCCGTTCGAGAAGTTCCGAGCCGATTCCCGCATCCTGGTACGTCTGGAGGACGAAAATCGCGAGTTCGTACGAACCGTCCCCGTCACCGACCAGGGTCGCGTGGCCGATGGCCCGCCCGTCGTGCGTCGCGATCACGTTGTAGCAATCCTCTCCAGTGAGGGTATCAAGCCACGTTCGAATCCGCTCCTCGCCGACCGGCGGGATTCCCTGTGCGCGGTCAGAGGGTTCGAATTCCACGTACATCGCCACGAGTTCGTCCCGCTGCCCCTCGTATGCCTCGATGTGAATTTCGCGTCCCTCGTCGTCCTCGACGACGGCCGGCGGCGCCGGAAAGGGGCCGGCCACCGTGTCCGGATAGCGACGATTTCCACTCATCTGATCAGGGTGATAGTGACGTGAGAATTGAGGATGACGAACTCGGTCGTCGGACCGAGACGGATTTTGCCCATCGGACTCTGTTGCCCGCCACCGAGGACGATCCGGTCGAACCCCTCGACTTCGGCGATTTCGACGAGACGGCTCCCCGGGTTCCCCTGGACTCGACGGACAGTCGCCTCGCACTCGGCGGCGGTTAATGATTCCCTGACTGCCTCCTCGATTTCGTCCATGGACCGTTCTGACTCCGGGTCGTCGAGGATGGCGACCGTCAGGTCATCCCCCACTTCTTTCACGCGTTCGACCGTCCGGTGAAGCGCCTCGAGGGAGTCGTCCGTTCCCACTATCCCCAGGAGGACGTCCATAGGATGTGTAGTATCCGGACCCTGCTTAGGTGTTCTCGTTTCGGGACAGTCGCCAGTCCGTCGCCCCGTCATACTTTTGCGGCCAGGTGGGAAAGTAGGCGCCATGAGCGAGGACGACGCGACGACGGGGAACCACCGGGCGGAGGTCTCCGACGTCGACGACGGGGATGGCCGGGAAGGGGGGTCGACGCCAGCGGGAAATCGATCGCCGACAGACGACGATGCGTGGTCCGAATCCCCGTCGGATGCCCTGCCCCCTGATCGGCGGGTCCGTGCTCCCATCGGGGCAGTCAGGGCCGCGAACAAAGCGGCCCTGGAATCCGGAGACGAACCAGACGTCCCAGAGGACGTACGGAAGTACGACCGATTCAAGAAGGTGGACGGGGCCCAGTACGAGCGGGTCAACGAGTTCCTCAGAGAACGGACGTACATCACCGCCCGCGAGTGGGCCATCGCCAGGTTGTGCGCCGACTTCCGGACCGAAACGGGGATCGAGATGACGAAAATCGGGGAGAACCTTCCCCATCTGGTCCCGTTCATGACCGATACGTACTCCCCACAAGCGGTCAACCAGGCCCGATCGTCCTTCGAGACCAAGGTGACGAAGTCGGGAGCCACGTTCCTGTACGGCGCGATGAGCGACTTCTTCAGTGCGGACGAACTCGACGACCTGATGTACGAGGCGACGGAGGTCGCGAAGTTCCTGCTCGAGGTCGAAGGGGTCGACCTCGCGGTCGACGAGGAACTCGAGGGCGAGGAGCGCATCTCTTCTGTTATGCGCGAGGTTCGGCGGGCCAGTGACGAACTTCGTCACGAGGGCAGGACCTGTCCGAATTGTGGTCACGAAATCGGCAGTGGCGGAGAGGATTGAGTGAAAGTTTTCGATTCCATCGAGGATTCCTTCTGAATTTTCGATATCATCGAGCGTTCTACAGTCCGAAGAAGGAAAATTGATACCAGATCGAGTGATACTAAATTACAGTATCAATACGGGACGATTCTCGTGATCCACAATACCGGACAATCCTCGTGATCCCGGCGAGACCACCCACCTACTCCGGTTCCTCCGGGATGACACCAGCGTCCCGGAGTGCTTCGATTCGGTCCTCGTCGTACCCGAACGCCTGCAGGACCGACTCCGTGTGTTCGCCGAGCATCGGTGGCGGCGCCTCGAATCCGGCATCTGCGTCGTCGTAATTGATGGGGTGTTCGACGACCGGTATCTCCCCGATTCCATCCCGTTCCATCTGCTCGACCATCCCACGAGCGTTCACCTGGTCGTTGTCGAGGGCCGTCGGGACGTCGAAAACCGGACCGACCGGAAGGTCACGTTCACCGGCGAGTTCCTCGATCCACTCGCGTGTCGGTTTCTTCTCGAATTCCGCCGAGAGTTCGGATTCGAGTTCTCCCTGGTTCGTGACGCGGTCGGCGTTCGTGGCGAATCTGTCGTCGTCGATGAGGTCCGCTCGTCCGATCCCCCGGCACAGTTCCTCGAAGAGGCGCTGGCTGCCGCAGGCGACGTTGAGGTGCCCATCGTCCGTGGGAAACGTCTGGTAGGGGGCGATGACCGGATCCTTCGTCCCCATTCGCCCGGGGGTTTCCCCGACAAAGGCCTTCCCCGCCTGTTTCGTGAGCCAGGGGAGTGCCGCATCGAGCATGCCCAGTTCGACGCGGTCGCCCGTTCCCGTTCGTTCCCGCCGGTACAGTGCATTGAGAATCCCGAACGCAGACCACATCGCCACGATGAGATCGGTCGCGGGGACCCCGACTTTGGCGGGCGGTTCGTCTGGATACCCGGTGACGCTCATGATCCCACTCATCCCCTGGACGAGGAGGTCGTACCCCGGCCTGTCGCTCCAGGGCCCCGTCTCGCCGAAGGCCGATATCGAGCAATAGACCAATTCCTCGTTGTGCTCCCGGAGGGCCTCGTATCCCACGTCGAGGCGTTGGGCCGTCCCCGGTCGGAAGTTCTCGACGAACACGTCTGCGTCCGACACCAGATCGTAGAGGGTAGCCGTTCCCTCCTCCTCCGTGAGATCGAGTTCGATGCTCCGCTTCCCGTAATTGACCGTCCAGAAATACGTCGATTCGCCTTCCTCGGCTGCCGAGCGACCCGGACCGTCGTACTCCGAGGAATCCACGAACGGCGGTCCCCAGTGCCGACTGCCATCGCCGACGCCCGGTCGTTCGACCTTGATGACGTCGGCCCCCTGGTTGGCCAGCATCAGGGTCGTGAACCCTCCAGCGACGTACGTCGATAGATCGATGACAGTGAGGCCGGAAAGAACCCGGTTACTCGAGGTGGCCTCCGACGTGTCCCGTTTCATTACTAGAAGTGGCCGATTCCGACCTCTTTACTGATACGGTTACCAACTAACAGTCGGAGTGCCGCAGGAGTTCATCCTCAATGCTGCCGGGGTCGCAGTTCCTATGTTCGTTGCTACCAAGCTACAATATGGCCATTGCCCGGTCCGGCCAGGGACGTGCCGTCGCACTCGTGGCGCTCGGGTCCCAGATCCATCCGGTTTTCATGCTGCCGCCGGTCGCAGTCTCCGCGTTCGGCGCTGTCGTCGCCGGTCACGTTTCGTTGCCCGTTGCCCTCCTTCACGCAACGGCGATCGGATCAGCCGTCTACGTGGCCCACGTGAAGGACGGGTACGTCGACTACTACGCCCGGGGTGAAGACGACGATCACCCCCTGACGGTCCGCGGGTGTCGACTCGGTCTCCTCCTCGGGTCAGTCCTCTTCGGGGCAACAACACTCGGAGTGTCCCTCATCGGTACGCCACTCGGGGCAGTACTGACCCTCCCGACCTGGTTCCTGGGATATTTCCACGCGCCGGCCCTCGATACCACTCCCCTCGGGGCCACCCTCGACTATCCCAGTGGGGTGGCCCTCGCTGCGCTCGGGGGGTTTGCCTCCCAGACTGGGTACCTGGATCGGGAGATTCTCGGTTTCGCGGGAGTGCTGTTCGTCCTTCTTGCCGGCGTCAAAATCATCGACGACGCCCAGGACGTCGAATGGGACAGGGAGAACGGAAAGGTGACAGTTCCAGTCGCCCTCGGCCGTCGACGATCGCGATACCTCAGTTACGCCCTGATGGCTGTGACGAGTCTCGGGGTCCTCGGACTCGCCTCCCTCGACGTCGTTCCGGACGGGTCGGCGATTGGGGTCTTCGTCTTCGCTGCCGTTTTTGCCCTCGCAGCCGACGCCCCGTTCGAACGAGCAACGATGCTTCTCGTTCGCGGCGCCTACCTCCTTCTCGCCTTCTTCATCGTCGCCGTCTGGTACCATCCGCTCGCTTCGAATCCCGACCCAGGCGTCTGGCTCGGAGGACAGTACCTCTATCTGGCCTCCGAAATCGTCTTCCTCGTCGTGTCAATCGTGCTCATCAGAAAGACTGGTCGTCTCCGGTCGGCGCTCAAGACAGTCGCTCTCCTCTATCCCATCGCGTACGTCTGGGACTGGTACACCCTCCAGGTCGGGATTTTCGCCATCACGCGTCGAACCGGTATCGACGTCCTCGGGATCCCCCTCGAAGAGCACCTCTTCATCGTCGTCGTACCCCTGTTCGTCGTGTCTCTCCACGAGACCAGGCGGAAATGGACGGGAATGTGAGGGGGTAGGAAACCCGTATGGATCAGGAAATGCCATCCGCTTCCCGGACGTTCCGTCCGACCGCGTCACCGAACGTCCCGGACGCCCGTCCCGGATCGTCGGCCCGCCAGACGACCCGCCCGCGGACCATCGTCAGTTCCGGGAACACTCCGACCATCCCCTCGAAGGGCGTCCAGTCCGTCTTTCCGTGCAGGTGCGTGCCACGGATCTCTCGGGTCGAATCGGGATCGACGAGGACGAGATCTGCGTCCATTCCCGCCGCGATTGTTCCCTTGTTCTCGAGGCCGAATACCGAGGCGGGTGTTGCGGCGGTGAGGTCCCGGACTCGTTCGTAGGTGAGGAGACCGTCCCGGGCCGCTGCCAGGAGAAGCGGAAGTGCCGTCTCGACCCCCGGGACGCCGCTCGGTGCGTCCCAGATACTGGCGTCTTTCTCGGCTCTGGTGTGCGGTGCGTGATCGGTCGCTATCATGTCCACGGTTCCGTTCGAGACGCGTTCGGCGACGCCGAGTCGGCAGTCCTCGTCCCGCAGGGGAGGGTTCATCCTGCCGAACGTCCCGAGGGAGTCGATATCGTCCGTCGACAGGAAGAGGTGATGCGGGGTCACCTCGGTCGTTGCTCCCGCCGCCGCGGCACGGTCGATGCCTTCCGGGGTGCTCGCATGGGCGATGTGGACCTGGGTCCCGAGGTCCGCTGCGACCGTTAGGGCAGTCTCGACCCCGGCCACCTCCGCTTCGGGAGTCCGGTACGCGCTCCACGCGCCGGCGTCGTCCCGCGACCGGGCGGATTCGTCGAAATACTCTGCGTCCTCGGCGTGAACGGTCACCGGGGTATCAGTTTCCGTCGCCTCCCGAAGCGCCTCCTCGAAGTGATCACGCTCGATTCCCATATCCCCCGTCGAGTCTGCGAGGAATATTTCACCGAGGGCGAAAAGGGGTCGTGAGAGTAATTCCTCCGGTTCCCATTCGAGGGTGACCCCGCCGTTGATCCCGTAATCGACGATGGAATCGGTCGCGAGGCGTTCCTTCTGGTCGAATGTTCGACCATCGATAGTGGGCGGGTCGGTATTGGGCTGGTCCACCACTGTCGTCACGCCTCCCGCGGCCGCTGCTTTACTTCCGGTCGTCCACGTTTCCTTGTGGGGAAAGCCCGGCTCGCGAAAGTGAACGTGACCGTCGATCATGCCCGGGAACAGCCGTTTCCCGCGTGCATCTATCTCGTCGTCGACCGACGTCGACTCCTCGGCCGATATCGAATCGCTCACCGCCACGATTTGCCCGTCGGCGATCCCGACGTCACGACGGTTACCGTCAGGCAAAATGGCGTCCCGGAACACCTGCATACCTCACCCTCATTCGCCTCAGACCTAAGTCTGCCGGGCCGCAATGATCGAGGGCCGCTACTCGAATTGGATCGACTCGATCGTCGTGGTTTCGCCGAACAGCCAGTCCGCGTGTTCGAGCGCGTACTCCCGGTGATCGGATTCGATATAGCCCACGGCGTCCGACACGATGACGGGTCGATAATCGCGGAGTCCGGCACTCGAGGCCGTGTGCAACACACAGACGTTCGCAAGGGTTCCGACGATGAGGAGGTCGTCTATCGCGTGGCTCTCGAGATATCCCTCGAGGTCTGTCCGGTAGAAGGCGTCGTACGTGTGTTTCTCGACGACGTGATCGGCCTCGTCGACAGGCAGGTCGGAGACGATGTCGGCCTCCCAGGAGTCCTCGAGGACGTGCTCGCCCCACCGGTCGAACTCGTCGTAGTAGTGGGCGTCGTCGAACTGTTCTGGGGGGTGGACGTCGCGGGTGAAGAGGAGTGAGGCATTGCGGTCCAGAGCCATTTCGGCGACCCGTCGAACCGGTTCGATCGCCTCCTCGCTCGGGGGTGCATAGAGGCTCCCGTCGGGGTGACAGAAACCGTTCTGCATGTCGACGACGAGAACCGCCGTCCGGTCGGGATCGAAGCGCATGTGGAAAACCGAAGGGAGCCGTGATGAAAACCATTGTGCGGGCTCCGGGGCGGGATTCGCTCGAACTGTCGTGTGGCCGTCGTGTCGAGAGTCCCAGTCGTTCGCGAAGAATAGTGGGACTGTCGGCAGGCCTTTGTCGAGCGAGTGCACACTGTCGTCCATGCGCCACCGCCCTGTATGGGTTATCGGGCTCACGGTCGTATTACTGGTACTTGCGGGTTGTAGCGGGGTTCCGATTCCCGAGCCGCCGGTACAGGGCCCAGGTGGGGGCTCTGGTGGAGCGCTCGAACACACGACTGGGCCGATTCACGTGTCCGTCGAACCGGTCGAGATGATCGAGACCAGGCCCGATCCCGAGGCCGATCCGCTCGGCTGGGAAGGGGGGTACTGGCACAACGAGACCATTCCGGTCGAATCGACGGACGGGATAAACGGGTCGGAACTCGCAATGATCGTCTCCCGGTCAAAGGCCCGCGTCGAGGACATTCGGGGGATCGAGTTCCAGAATGACGTTTCCGTCGAGATCATCACGAGAGAGACATTTCGATCGGAGTTCGCGGGCGGAGGCGTGAACCTCACGACCGCACAGCGACTCCACCAGGAAGTGAAGTTCGAGGCGCTCTTCTTCGTTGGCGAGAACCGGAGTGCGATCCAGCAGCGGCGGGCGAATACGGCCGCGAACGTCCTCGCCTTTTACGCCCCGGGGAACGACAGTATCAAACTCATTTCGGACGGAACGGGTGTCGTCCACGTCAACGAACTCACGCTGGCCCAGGAACTCTATCACGCACAACAGGACCAGCAGTTCAACATCTCGCGATATACACAAAACACCGAGGAATTGCACAACGCAATCGACGGCATCGTGGAAGGTGATGCGAACTACGTCGAATACCGGTACAGGAAACGATGTGAATCCGGCTGGAGCTGTCTGAGTGATACCGGCGCCCCCGCCGGTGGAAGCGGCCGCGATCCCCATTTAGGAATGCTCGCCCTGCGCCTGCAACCGTACAGCGACGGACCGGTCTTCGTTCACCGTATCTATACGGAGCAGGGATGGGCGGGAGTCAACGAGGTCTACGAGAACCCACCGGCGAGCACCGAACAGACCATTCACCCGGCGAAGTACCGGATCGACCAGCCCACAACAGTGACCATCGGGGACCGGAGCAACGAGACGTACGACGTCCCCGACCAGGGCGAGGGGCACATCGACTACGCACAGTTCGGCGAGGCGGGCCTGTACGTGATGCTGTGGTACCCAAGTGGGATAACCGCCGACGTCATCATCCCGGGGTCGCACTTCTTCGGGCCGAGTTCCAACGGTGGACTGGACCTCTACAATTACTCGTACAACTACAGCGCTGGCTGGGACGGCGACCGACTCCTCCCCTACGTGAGAAACGATTCGGCACGGTCCAACGAGACCGGCTACGTCTGGAAGATCACGTGGGACAGCAGGGCCGACGCCGCCGAGTTCCTCGATGGCTATCGGAAACTACTCCGGTACCACGGGGCCTCCGCGGTTCCCGGCCGCCCGGGGACCTACCGGATCCCGTCCGGTCCCTTCGCCGACGCATTCTACGTGACCCGGTCCGGTACCACCGTCATCATCGTCAATGCACCCACCGTTTCCGACCTCGACGCTGTCAGGGAGGGAGCGGGTGAGCGGACCTGAGATGAGGATCGACTCGAGAAGGAACGTGCGAATAGGGTACATGAAATCGGGGGTCGGAAGTCCGGACCGGTGACCGTCAGTCGGTCGAGGTCGGGAGTCAAGACCGGTGACCGTCAGTCGGTCGGGATCGGGCGTCCGAACCGGGGACAATCGATCGCCCGGGGACGGTAGCCTTTTTCGCCGGGGACGTGATACGGGTCAGTATGCGCGTATGGACCGGGGGTATCCGGTGTGGCTGACTTCGACATCGTCCTTCCGGATGCCATCCAATCGGGCCGGGCGACAGACGCCTACTTCGACCGCACGATCACGACGCTCGAGTATGCCGGAAAGAATCCCGAGGTCGTCGCCGAGGTCACGGCCGACCAGTTCCCGGACGGCGATTTCGAACTGTTGTCGGGGGTCAAGGACGCCATTTCGCTTCTCGCCGGCCACCCGGTCGACGTCGACGCAATTCCCGAGGGCACCCTGTTCGACGGGGGCCCGGTGCTCCGCATCACAGGCCCATACCGGTCGTTCGCCGTCTTCGAGACCTCCCTCCTCGGGTTTCTCTCGCACGCCAGCGGCATCGCGACCAACGCGCTCAAGGCGAGACGGGCCGCTCCCGACTCGCTTGTCCTGAGTTTCGGTGCCAGACACGTCCATCCCGCGATGACACCAGTGGTGGAGCGCTCCGCACTCATCGCTGGCCTGGACGGCTTCTCCCACGTGGCTGCCGGGGACGTCATCGGCCGGGAGGCCGGCGGCACGATGCCCCACGCCCTGTTGCTGTGTTACGGAAAGGGAAACCAGGAGGAGGCGTGGACGGCGTTCGACGAAGCGGTCCCGGCGGATGTCCCACGGGTCGCGCTCTGCGATACGTTTTCGGACGAGGTGGACGAGGCCCTCCGGGCCGCAAACGCTCTCGGTGACGACCTTGAGAGCGTCAGGCTTGATACGAGTGCCTCGCGCCGCGGGGACTTCCGACAGATCGTCAAAGAAGTTCGATGGGAACTCGACGCACTGGGGTTCGAGGACGTCGACATCTTCGTGAGCGGTGGTCTCGGCCCCCAGGACCTCAGGGACTTGGCATCCGTCGCCGACGGGTTCGGCGTCGGCGGATACGTCAGCAACGCCGACCCGGTCGACTTCGCCCTCGACATCGTCGCGGTCGACGGTGAGCCGATCGCCAAGCGAGGAAAACTATCCGGCGTCAAACAGGCCTATCGGACCGAGGACGGCGGACACTACGTGGCCCTCGAGGATCGAGATGGTCCGGCCGACGGGACGGCGCTCCTGGAACCGATGATCAGGGACGGAGAACAGGTGTACGAGTTCGACCTCCAGGCGGCCATCGACCGGGCCGAACGGGACGCAGAACGCGTCGATCCCTCCTGGGAGAACGGCGAGTAAACGAGACGTCCCTTTCTTCCGGGCTGGGTGATGGGGACCGTCGGGATCCCGGAGAAACCAGCCGATGTCCCACTAACCGTATTGTTTCGTCTATTGGTCTCACGAACCTGAAAACGGCAGTCAGGGCTCGGTCAGGTGGGCGTCCTCGGGGTCGAATGTAGCGAAACGGCGAGATCCCGGACTGAGGTCCGCAGCGGACTCCTGATCGAGCGTCGCAGTCAACTGCCCGAGTGTGTCACAGTCGAGGATTACCGTGGCGTTCTCCCGGCGGCGGACGACCCGTCGGACGCGGCAATCGAGTGCATTCTCCCGGGGGAGACCCGATCCGTCCGAGAGGGAAATCGCGTCCGGATGAACGGCGACGGCGACCTCTGCGGTCCTCGAGAGTCCCGTGACAACCAGGGTCGTATCACCGATTTCCACGTGACTCCGTCGACCGTCGGTGCCGACGATCCGGCCGTGAAAGAGGTTCTCCATCCCGAGGAAGTCCGCGACGAACGACGTCTCGGGATCCGCGAACACCGTCTCGACCGTTCCCTGCTGGACGATCCTCCCCTCGTGGACGATCGCCACACGGTCGCCCACCACCGCGGCCTCGTCCTGGTCGTGCGTGACGTAGAGGACGGGGATATCGAGGTCCGCCAGGACGTCCCGGAGTTCGATCCTGAGGCGTCGCCGGATCGGGGCGTCGAGACTCGCGAGCGGTTCGTCGAGCAGGAGGACGGCCGGGTCCGAAACGAGGGCCCGCGCCAGAGCGACCCGCTGTTTCTCCCCGCCAGAGAGCGTCTCGGGGTCCCTCTCGCGGAGGTCCTCGATCGACAGCATCGAACAGACGCCGTCCACGTCCGCATCGGGCGCGGCCCCGAACTCGAGGTTCTCCTCGACGGACAGGTGGGGGAAGAGCGCGAAGTTCTGAAAGACCATCCCGACCCGGCGGTCTTCAGGGGGCCTGTCGTCGATCCGGACACCGTCGAGGGAGATCCGTCCAGAATCCGGGGTCTCGAAGCCCGCGACGAGCGAGAGAAGTGTCGACTTGCCGCTGCCTGAGGGGCCAAGGATCACCGTGATACCCGATTCGATCGCCATCGAAACCGGACCCAGGGTAAATGAGTCGTAGTGCTTCTCGACGCCATCGATGGACAACACCATTGTCAGGACCCGAACGAGATGCGCTTGCCCACCGACTGGAGGACGAAGACGACCGAGAAACCGATGACGAGAAGGATCACCACCAGGGGTGCGGTCGCTTCGATGCCGTGGGAGACGAACGCGACCCAGATCTGTGTGGGCATCGTCTGGGGATGGTAGGCCGTCATCATGGTCGCACCGAACTCCCCGAGCGCGCGGGCAAATGTGAGGACCACTCCGGCCAGAATGCTTCCGCGGGCGAGCGGAAGCGAGACCAGTCTGAAGGTCTCGATCGGTCCCTTGCCCAGGCTCCTCGCTGCCTGCTCGATCTCCTCGTCGATGGCGTCGAAGCCCGACCTGGCGGTGATCACGACGAACGGCGAGGCGACGAAGGTCTGAGCCAGTACGATGCCCACGACACTCCCGGTCAACTGGATATTCGCTGCCGCCGCGACCGCCCCGAGCGGCGTGAATGGCCCGAATCCCGAGAGCAACATAACCCCACCGACGACCGGCGGCATGACGAGCGGGAGCACTACGAGGGCTTCGACGACGATTTTCCCGGGGAAGGTCGATCGTGACAGGACGTAGGCCAACGGGACCCCGAACGTGGTCGCGATAGCGGTCGAGACGGGCGCGGTGAGGAGGGAGTACTTCACGGCCCCGAGGACCGCCGGATCGACGAACGCCGCCGGATCGATTCCCCCTGTCCAGGCGACGAACGACGCGATCGGGTAGATCAGATACACGAGCAAGACGGCCCCGAGCAGGGCGAATACACCGCGTTCCCGGAGAAACGTTCCTCCCTCGTATTCGCCACGCCAGAGTCTCGCGATCGACGACACGTCGCTCATGGCATCACCTCCTCGGGAACGGGACCGTGCGGTCGTGGAAAGCTCCCGGGGACGATGAGGCCGCCTGCTTCGAGGAGGCCGGGATGTTCGAGGAGGAACGAAACGAACCGCCGACCTGCCGACGGATCGTCCGCGACGGTCGGGATCGTCGCGTTGTACTTCACCGGCGAACCCTCGATGGTCGTCCCGTTCGCCGTCGTGTACGTCGCCGTGGCGTAGTACTCCGCGAGGGACGGTTCGGCGAACGAGAGACGGTCCGGCAATGTCTCGAAGGGAAGGTTTCGATCGACCGCCATATTCCGGTACGCGACAGCCGCCGGTCGGACGCCCGTTTCGACGGAGGCGAGGAGATGGACTTCCGATGGATCGATCACGGACTTCTCGAGAAGGGACCGTGCCAGTCCATCGATCCCGTAGTAGCGCTCCGCCAGTTTGAAGAGCTGGACGGTCCGGTAGCCGAGCGGATCGAGGTCCGGGTCCGTCCGGGCGATCTTCCCGTCGCTCTCGAGAATCGCCCGGTACCACGGCGTCCGGGACGCGAGTCGACGACCCATTTCCGTCTTCCGGTTGTACGTGATCCCGACGGCGTTCGAAGCGAACACCACGTCCCACGGGACGCGTTCGGAAAGCGCCCTCCGGAGGAGCGAGGCGTCGGCGCTGACCATCACGTCCGGATTCCGTCTGCCCGATTTCACGAGTTGAATGAGGGCCTTCGATCCGTGAAACTCGCCCCGGTAGGACATCGAGGTTTCCGCCTCGAACGCGGGGCCGACCCGGTCCTCGAAGAGGACGGCGAGACTCCCCGCAGCCAGGACCGACACCGTGGGCGTGTTTCCGCTGGCGATACATCCGGCGAGGCCGAGTGTCCCAGCAGTCCCCGTCGCACGGAGGAGGTCCCGTCGCGTGAACGGCCTCGTCATCTTCGACTGTTGTAACGGTTTCCGGTTTACTTATGCCTTGTTAGTAACCATTTTTAATTACGCACAGCGGTGCCAAGAGGCGACCCCTAGGGAATAGTGGTTCACCCGAAACGCGTTATACCGAACGTCTTACTTGTATCGGCGGCCTACTCTTTCACGGGCAGCGGGCGCCCGGCTCCCGTGCCATCTGGCATGAGGAAAGTCCCCCCACCGTCCGGACGGGCGACCGGGTGCAAACCCGGGGCGGGAGACCGTCGGGCCCTGGAACAGAAACGACACGGCGTCGCCCGACCGATGCGGTGTGCGACCCCGAACCGACGAACGGGCCGTGCCCGAAGAAAGGAACGGGAAGACCCCACCGAGGGTGCGCGACGGCACGCCGTCGCGCCTCGTCGCGGCAGTCCCGCGGCGTGGACGGCGACGAATCGATGGAACGGCCACCCCTCGCCGGTGCAAGTCCACGCGAAAAGGTAGTCCGGACGTGTGCGTGGACGCTCAGCCGAATGCCGGGAAAACAGAAGGGGGCTTACGACCCGCAGCTCATTTCCGCACGCAATAACTCGAGGCAGTACCAACCGGAAGGGCCGTCCTCGTCCGTTCGATAGCGGCCTGCCCGTCCATTCGATTTCGCCCCTGTTCTTCCATTATACAGTGTATTGTCCCTCCATTATACAGTGTATTGTCCCGCCGTTATACAGTGGATCAACCATTCATTATACAATGGATTCCCCCTTTCTACAGAGTATTGTCCTTCCATCATACAGAGGATAGGCCCTCCATCGACCAGGGGACCTATCCGTCTGTTGAGTAGTGGATCTGTCTCTGCATTCGATAATTCCTCTCTGTCCCTCCGTTGGATAGTGGACCTGTCCGTCCACTGAATCGTGGACCTGCCCCTCCAGTGGACAGCGAACCGACCTCATCCCTGATTGTGCTCGGCCGGTCAAAGACTGTTCTCGCGGGGATTGCCAGAACAGCCCAGGGAGCGATGCTGCACCACCACAGGCAGTCAGGAAAGAATCGTCAGTCGCGAGACACGGGCGTTCTCCTTCAACCGGATTCCATCGCCGCCCACGACAAATGGGACCGGATCGAGCGACGTCACGTGAAGCGTGGGGTGGAACGCCCCACGGACGCGGACCGGGGTCCTCGTTTGGAGCAGGAACTCGGGAGGAGCAACCTCCCCGGCCGGGGCGGTCTCCTCGAATCGAGCGGTTTCGTCGAGTGATTCGTTGAATTCGACGAGATACTGACCGGCCTCGAGATTCCACCAGCCGTAGTCGTCACCCGATTCACGGCGTTCGGTCTCGACTGGCCGAAGCGTCGCCGATTCCATCTCGTCGCCACCGAAGTCGACGCGTCCCGGGTCGTCGACAGTGTACACCGACGAGGCGGTGAGTGCGATCCCGGAATCTGTCGTCTGCGTGGGTTCGTACACGATGCCGGAGACGAGATCGGCGATATCTCGCGCCATACCGGGGCATGGGGCGTGGAAACCCGAGAAACCACCGCTCGCCGTTTCCGGGATGCATTGCCGCTTTCGTCGCCGTTCTCGTTCGCTCCCCTCCGTCAGTCCGCTTCCCTGATTCCGGCTACGGGAAGACGACGATGGTCCCGAAATCGGCGTCGATGACAGCCACTGATTCGCCGGATTCAGTCCGGTACTCGGTCTCGACCTCGAGCATCTCGGGGTCGAGTGTCACGACCTGTCCGTCGACGTCCAGTTCGACGCTGTCCCTGGTGTCGAGTTGGGCCTGGATCTCCGCCGGGTCCGCCCGTTCCAGGGCTCGAATAACCATTCCGGCGTCGTTCCGGAATTCGGGACCGATCGTTGCTTCGTCGGGATCGATTCCCACGGGTACCCGGTCGACGTCCGGGTGCCCGGTTTCCATACGGATCGGTGCGTTCACCGTCTCGCTCAGATCGTACGTGTCGATAGCACGGGGAGGGTCTGACTCGAGATAGAGTTCGATCCGGTCGAGATCCGCGTTAAGCGCCATGCCCCGGTCGGATTTCCAGGCGCGAACTCGCCTGGCGGCCTCGGCGATTACCTCGCCGGCGTATTCGGCCGCCTCGTCCTCGACCTCGACGTCTGGCCACTCGGCCCGGTGCACGCTCCCCTCGGTGCCGGGGAGGTGCTGCCAGATCTCCTCCGCTATGAACGGGCTGAACGGGGCAAGCATCCGGACCGAGGCCGACATGACGGTATAGAGTGCGTGGGCCGCGGCGGCCCGCTCTCCGGGTCGGCCGCTGTACAGCCGACCCTTTATCAGTTCGACGTAGTCGTCGGCCACGTCGTCCCAGACGAACTCCCGGAGGGTCCGGAGTGCCGCGTCGAACCGGTGGTCCTCCATCTCGGCGGTCACGTCGGTGAGGACCTCCCCGAGGCGCGACCGAATCCAGATGTCCGCGTCGCGGTAGGCCGGCGCGTCGATGGTCGGTGTGTCCTCGTCGAAGTGCGTGCTCGCGAACCTGAAGACGTTCCAGAACTTCGTGAGGAACCGCGAGGCCGATTTGATTTCCTTCCACTGGAACTGGACGTCGGCCCCCGGTTGTCCACCGATCGCCATCGCCTGTCGGAAGGCGTCCGCGCTGTGTTCCTCGACGGCCTCGTCCGGGGAGACGACGTTGCCCCGTGACTTGCTCATCTTGTGGCCGTCCGGGCCGAACACCATTCCATTGATCAGTGCGGTATCCCAGGGGCGCTCGTCCTCGAGGGCGGCGGTCCTGAGCAGGGTGTAGAACGCCCAGGTGCGGATGATGTCGTGGCCCTGCTCCCGGAGGGCCACCGGTTCGAAGGAGTCCTCCGGCCAGCCACCCACGTGCATCGCAGAAATGGAGGAGTCCATCCACGTGTCCATCACGTCCGTTTCGCCGGACCAGGACGTCCCGCCACACTCCGGGCACGAACCGACGTCGGGGTCGGTTTCAGTCGGTTTTACGGGCAATTCCTCGGCGTCGGCGATCTCCCAGTGCCCGCACTCGGTACACTCCCAGGCGGGGATCGGGGTGGCGAACACCCGCTGCCGGGAGATGACCCAGTCCCAGTCCATCCCCTCGGTCC
>JBDGTL010000104.1:13667-18419 GCA_042216905.1 Halodesulfurarchaeum sp. | reverse complement strand
CGTACTCCTCGATGCCCTCCGCGAAGGCGTTGAACTTGCAGATGTCGAAGGAGTCAGAAATCGCGTGAAGGTCCTGGAAGACGGTGAGGAGTTCGCCTTTGCCTTCCCACTCGGTCGGATCGACCTTCTCGGGAATGCCGAGGACCTCGGCCGCCGGCGTGTACCCGCGGAGGTGACACGCGCCGCGGTTCGAGGTCGCGTACCCGATAGCCATCCCCTTCATTCCACGCGGGTCGTAGGCGGGGATTGCCTGGTTCTTCACGGCCATGGCGATGTCCCGGTCGCCCCACTCCTCGGCGGCAGCCTGGATGCCTTCGGCGAGCGCATCCGCGACCTCGCCGTCCCGGTGGCCAATCCGGCGGAGCATGTCGATCATCTCGTCGGCGTCGCCCCAGTCGATGCCCTCGTCGATGAGACCCATATCGGAGGCCTCCATGGCCGTCGAGAGCGCGTTTCCGGCGTCGATGGTGTCGATTCCGACGTCGTTGCAGACGTCGATCATCACCGCGATCTTGTCGCGGTCGTCGTTCATGGAGTGCGGGCCGAGGGCCCAGGCGGACTCGTACTCGTAGGACTCCATCCGGACGTTCATCTCCTCTCCCTTGTGTGTGACGTCGACCTCGACTTCCTTCTTGCACGCGACGGGACAGGAGTGACACGTGGGTTCGTCGACGAGGATGTTCTCGCGGACGTTCTCCCCGGAGACCTTCTCGGCGTCGATGTTCGGTTCGCTCGGGTCGTCTTCGCGTTCACTCCGGGTGGAGTTGTAGTGGGAGTTCTTCGTCGGGAGGGCGTCGATCTCCTCGTTCGTGTTCATCAACACGTTCGTCCCGTAGACCGAGAGGCCGCCCTCGTTCGGCCCCGTGACGTCCGATTCCTGGATCGCCGACATGGCCTGGCGCTGGGCTTCCTGGTAGAGGTCCGGTTTCGCCGGTTCCGGCATGTCGGTCGACGCCTTCACGACCACTGCCTTGAGGTTCTTCGTCCCCATGACACAACCGGTCCCACCGCGACCGCTGGCACGGTCGTCCTCGTTCATTATGGCGGCGAACTTCACCTGGTTCTCGCCGCCCGGACCGATACCCATGAAGCTCAGGTTCTTCCCGTACTCGCCCTCCAGTTCCTCTTCGATGATGTCTCGTGATTCGTGGACCCCTTTGCCCCACAGGTGCGATGCGTCCCGGAGTTCGACCTCGCCGTCCTCGACGTAGGCGTACACTGGTTCGTCCGCCGAGCCTTCGAAGAGCAAGCCGTCGAACCCGGCCCACTTGAGTCGGGCGCCGCTCCATCCGCCGTGATGGGAGTCGGTCACCGTCCCCGTGAGCGGCGACTTCGTCACCACCGCGATTCGGCCCGACATGGTGGTCGGGGTGCCGGTGAGCGGGCCGTTCATGAACGCGAGCAGGTTCTCCGGGCTCATCGGGTCGACGTCTGGTCCGTTGTCGAAGACGTACTTGACCCCGAGTCCCCGGGCGCCGATGTACTTCCGTGCGTCCTCGTCCGGGACGCTCTCGTACGACACAGAGTCGGAACTCAGATCGACTCGTGCCACGTGATCGTTAAAACCGCCGAGATCTGTCATGGGTAACCTCCACTGTTCATATAAGGCCGGAAAGACGGTAGTCCTTGTCACACTGACGTAACCACGAGTGGCTAGTATCCGGTCTCGAATCGATTCGACAGCAACGGTCGTCGAGAGGTGCCCTGTCGCCCTCAAAATGTACCAATATTTGCTGCCTTTTGCGTCCCGTCCTGGGGCCCACACCGAGTGTATCCGTGCCGACATGGTTTCGTCCGTGGGCCCACTGCCACCGGACTCGCGGAATTCGGTATTTGCTATAACTGGTTACGAGTTCGCCCACCGACACCACCGGGATTCTCATCGGTGCCGGATTCCACAGCAGAATCACATCGGTGCCGGATTCCACAGCCGAATTCCGTCGGTGCCGGATTCCGCAGCCGATGGCGATTTAGGCGCGCAGGCGCACTATCGGCCCATGAGTCGACCGAGCCCGGAGCAGTACGAGCGGGGGCGGGGGATGGACGCCCACAACCAGGTGATGCGAGACCTCCGGGCGAATCGTGAGGAAACCTACGATCCGACCGAACCGACGCGGGTCTGGCTCGACGAGGACCTGACGCCGGCGGGCCGGTATCGCTCTCTGACCATCATTCTCAATACTGGCGGCTGTCGGTGGGCGAGGGCCGGCGGCTGTACGATGTGCGGGTACGTCGCCGAATCCGTCGAGGACGGTACCGTCTCTCACCCAGCGCTCATGAACCAGGTGGAGGAGGCCCTGGACTACGAGCGGCGAAACACCGAGGAGCGGGCCGGGATGGTCAAACTCTACACCTCCGGATCGGTCCTCGACGAACGCGAAATCGGTCCGGAGACCAGGGAAGCGATCGCTGAGCGGTTCGCCGACCGGGACCGCATCGTGGTCGAGTCCCTCCCGAATTTCGTGACCGAGGACCGCATCTCCGACTTCACGGACGCGGGGCTGGCAGTCGACGTTGCGATCGGCCTCGAAACCGCAAACGACCGCGTCCGTCGGGACGCCGTGAACAAGTACTTCGACTTCGAGGACTTCGTCGACGCGGCAGAGACCGCCGGAGCGGCGGGTGCGGGCGTCAAGGCCTACCTCCTCCTGAAGCCACCGTTTCTCGCAGAACGCGAGGCCATCGAGGACATGGTGCGATCGATCGAACGCGTCGGGCCGTACGCCCACACCGTCTCGATGAACCCGACGAACGTGCAGCGATACACGCTCGTGGACGACCTCCACTTCGAGGAGGGATACCGACCGCCGTGGCTCTGGAGCGTCGTCGAGGTGCTCCAGCGGACGACCGACGAGGACCCGATCGTCGTCTCGGATCCGGTCGGGAAGGGATCGGACCGTGGCCCGCACAACTGTGGGGAGTGTGACGAGCGTGTCGCCCGGGCGATATCGGACTTCTCCCTCCGGCAGGACCCGAGCGTGTTCGAGGAGGTCTCCTGTTCCTGTGTGGGAACGTGGGAGGCCGTCAAAGACCGGGAGCGAGCCTACAACCTGCCCCTCGCCCAATAGGACCGTCTGTCGGAGTGTCGAGACAATCCGAGGAATCGTTTATTTCTAAAAACGTTTGGTTCGGTTCCCCAATATATAAACGCGGACGTCCGAGCAACGCTCGTCTCGATTGTGCCTTCTGTGGTCTGTCGTACCACATATCATTATTACCCCTCGCTTCGAGTGTTCAGAAAGTGGGAACCGAATACGGTCGCCCACTGAGGGGATCGAGTACCATGTCCGACCCGGTTCGGGACGCCTACATGTGTCCGGACGGCTGGTTCGAGGTCCGGGACGACGCCGGACCGCACCGGTGGATCGCCACCCGTGAACCTGTCACGGTGCAACGGTAACGGATTCGAAACCCGACAGTATTCCACGGCCATCGGTTGGGCCGATATCCGGAAGCGCCGCACGCTCCGGATGCGGCATCAACACCGCGACGTTCGATCGCTCGCCGAGAATTCCTGCGACGTGTGCCTTCGACCCGTTCGGATTCGCCGCCTCGGTGAGTTCCCCGTCGGGGGTGCTGTACCGGAACAGGATCCGATCCTCCTGTTCGAGCACCTGGAGACGCTCGTCGTCGATTTCGAACCGCCCCTCGCCGTGCGCGATCGGCAATTGCAGTACCGCTCCCTCATCGTACGCCCGGGTCCACCGGGTGTCTGCGTTCTCGACCCTGACGTGGACGTGTTCGCACTGGAACCGCGCGGATCGGTTGTCCGTGAAGACGCCGGGGATCATCCGGGCTTCACACCCGATCTGGGCCCCGTTGCAGACACCGAGGACCGGCACGCCGTCGGCCGCGAGGGACCGGATCTCCTCCATGATCGGGGCCCGGGCGGCCATGGCCCCTGCCCTGAGGTAGTCGCCGTAGGAGAACCCACCCGGGAGCATGACGCCGGTCGTCGACGCCGGGAGGCCGTCCTCGTGCCAGACGATCTCGTTCTCGATTCCCAGGTCGTCGAGGGCACGCGCCGCGTCACGGTCGCAGTTCGACCCCCCGAACCGCACGATGGCGACGGTCATTGCTCGCTCACCGACACCTCGTACTCGTGGATCGTGGGATTGGCGAGGAGGCGTTCGGTCATGTCCACCGCCCGTTCCTCCGCCGCCTCGGCGTCCGTCGCCTCGAGGTCGATTTCGAATCGGTCGGCCGACCGGAGATCCTGGAGTTCGAAGCCGAGCCGCTCGAGGGCGCGTTGGGTGGTCTCGGCTTCCGGGTCCAGCACGCCGGTCTTCAGGCGAACGGTCACCGAAGCGGTGTACGGGGGCATTGGCTCGTATTGCGCGTTCGTGGTCAAAAACCCTTTTGAAAACGCGGAAGGGAGGCACGTTTCTGGACACTCCGGTCGGCGTTTCCGAGACAGGTCTCGACGGGGAATTACCCAACCGTCTCGATCGTGGAACGGACCCCGTCCTCATCGGTCAGGAGCAGCTATCGTCCAGCAATTCGGACATGGAACGGGATGGGCCTTCTCCACGCCTTCGTTTCCCCCTTTCTATTGGTATTGATGAGAAAGTTACCGTCCGGCAGCTGAAATCACACCGACCAGAACGCCCTCGCCCGTTCATTTCACCAGGAAACCCGAACCCGAACCCGAACCCGAGTGGGTTTTTACCTGGGCACGGTCAGTGACCGAATTTCCCTGCGGAATTCTGTTGGTAATACAATACCACAATACCGCATTGGGTGGTACTCACT
>JBDGTL010000104.1:4482-13567 GCA_042216905.1 Halodesulfurarchaeum sp. | reverse complement strand
CTTGACAGTCACTACTCACTCTTGACAGTCACTAAACAGAGAGGGGATCCAGCCACCCGTCGGTCCCACACAGGGGTTTCACCCCGTCCCCCTACAGATTCCGGATCTTTCCCAGGACGTCCTCGAGCGGCGGGACGTCGAACACGTCCCGACCAGTGTACGTGTTCGCCCCGGCCGCGTACATTTGCGAGACCGCGGTGATGACGTGATCCGGGAGGGGTTTCGGGGTCACCGAACAGAGCGTCCGCCAGTCCGCGACGCCCTCGACGTTCGCTTCGAGTTTCGCTTCCTCGACCGCCTCGACCCACTCGGGATCGGACTCCTTGTAGAACTGCCGGACGACTTCCTTCGAGAGTTGCTGGCCGTCGGCGCTGAAGCGGTTTTCGTCGAAGGTTCCGACCACGTCTGCCACTTTGACAGTGCCCTGGTGGTACAGGACCTCGATTTTACCGTCCTGGTGCGTGAGGCCGACCTCGTCCGCTCGCTCGGTGACGACCCGGTTGACATCGCGCGCGAGGGACTCGAGTTCGTCGATCGACGCCTTCCCCGCGATCTCGTCGGCCCGTTCGCGATCGAGGTACCGGTCCTGTTCCTCGTACTTCGTCGAGAACTCCACGACCGGGTCGGGAAGGCTAACGGGGTCGTCCGGCCACTCCTCGACGCCCAGGTCGAAGTCCGTCGGTTCGTAGCGTTTCCGGAGACTCGATCCGATCGGAACCACGTTCCGGTAGACGATTTCCAGGGGAACGAGGTAGTTCTGCTCGGCCTCGCGGTGGTAGGCCTCGTAATCGTACTCTCCGTCGCGGTACGGGAGGTCGGGAACCTGGGTGAGTTCGATGGCCATCTCCGTGGGTGGCTCCTCGACGTCATCCATGGACATGAGGAGTCCGTCCTCCAGGACCCCCCGGTAGTGCGTCGGGATACCGTCGTCCTCGAGTCGTTCGAAGTTGTCCGCGCCCATCGAACAGAGACTCGCTCCCTTCCGGGGGATGGTATCGGGCATCTTGCCCCAGTCGAAGACCGAGTAGTCGTCGGTGAAGACGAATGCCCCCGTCCCGAGGTCGCTCTCGGTGGCCTCGGTGTCCACCCGAAACTCCTTGACGCTTGTCATACGTCCACGTTCGGTCCCCCGGGGTCTAAGCGGTTTCCGTCGAGTGTTCGTCCCGATAGAACGCCGACGATCGGGCGTCATCGAAAAATAGGTAAAGAAGGGTGCTGAATAAGAGAAGAAATAGGTAAGAGTGATAAACTACGTAAACTATACAATATGACAATATAATACGTATAAAGGTAAAATAGATATTAAATTTTATTGTAAAATATTAAAATAAAATTAATATTAATAATAAAAATAATATAATATTGTAACAAAATAATATATTTTTGCGAATTAATAAATATATTGTTACAGATTAATATATTGTTACAAAATAATATATTGTTACAAAATAATATATTGTTACAAAATAATATATTATAACAAATTATTATATGGTATTAGAATAATATTTAAAATGGTAAATGAATATTATTAAATAATAAAATAGACGGCAGTGCAGGGGAAAAGCCGAAAATCGAACGACGTCAGGGCTCGTCCTCGAAGACGAAGCGACCGTTCTCCTGGACGACTTCCCCGTCGACTTCGATGACCGAATCAGTCGTCATATCCACGATCATGTCCAGGTGGACGGCGCTCCGGTTCACCTCGTTTCCGTCGGCAACGGTGTCCTCGTACGCGTTCCCGAGTGCGAGGTGCACGGTGTCGCCCATTTTCTCGTCGAAGAGCATGTTCCGGGTGAAGCGGTCGATATCGCGGTTCATGCCGATACCGAGTTCCCCGATCCGACTGGCACCCTCGTCGGTTTCGAGGACACTTTCGAGGGTGTCCTCGTTCGTGGCGGCGGCGTAGTCGACGACGTCGCCGTCTTCGAACTCGAGGACCACGTCGGTCATCTCGCGGCCCTGGTGGTAGACCGGGCGGTCGAAGGTAACCCGGCCCTTGACCGAGTCGACGACTGGTGCCGTGAACACCTCGCCACCGGGGAGGTTGTTCTCGCCGTAATCGTTGAGCGCAGGATTCCCGTCCAGTCGGAGGTAGAGGTCGGTGGTGTCCCCGCTCCGTATCGCGACCTCGCTCCCGTCCTCGAGAATGTCGACGAGCTGGGCCTGGTGCTCCCGCGTGGCCTCCCAGTCCTTGTTGATCGCGTCCCAGACGAAGTTCTCGTAGGCAGCCGTGCTCATTTCCGCCAGTTGCGCATCGGCCGGGGTGGGAAACTGCGTCAGCACCCAGCGGGAGTCGAGCATCGCTTGCTTCACCCCCTCCGTCGCCCTCGTCAGCGCCGCGTTCCGCTCCGGTCCGACGTCGCTTCGCTCGGTGACGTTCGCGTGGGCCCGGGCCCGGATGATGACGTCGGCTTCACCGTACAGGGCCTCGAGGTGGTCGGGCTCCGGGACGGCCTCGTCTTCGATGGACTGGAGATACCCACGGGTCGCACGGTCGGTGCCGAGCGGCGAGTCTGACCCGTAGGTCAGTACCGGGGCGGCACCCTCGTCGCCGAGTCGTTCGAAGAGCGCAACGGCGAGGTCCTCGGCCGCGGGCGGGACGCTTACGACGACCCGATCACCCGCGTCGACGTCGGTCGAGTGCGAGACGAGGACATCGGCGTGTTGTCTGATCCTGGGGTCCATGCCACGTGAGTCGTCGAGGCCGAAGAATAGTGTTACGACGCGAGGTGATCGGCACCCGTTTAACGGTCGCCCCCACACCCGGAGACATGATCGATCTGCGTTCAGATACTGTCACCCGACCGAGCCGCGAGATGCGCGAGGCCGCCGCGGCCGCCGACGTGGGCGACGACGTCCTCCGGGATGACCCGACGGTCGAGGAACTGGAAGCGGCCGCAGCCGACGTGGTGGGGAAGGAGCGTGCACTGTTCGTCCCCTCGGGCACGATGGGCAATCAGGTGGCCGCGCGGACGCACACCGACCGGGGCCAGGAAGCCATCGCAGAGTCCGAGAGCCACATTATCAAGTACGAACTCGGGGGGCTCGCCGACCATTCACAGCTCCAGGTCCGGGCGCTCGACGGGGGCGAGCGAGGGATTCCGTCTCCCGAACAGATAGAGGACGCGTTCGTCGAGGAATCGCTCCACCGGCCGGGGACCGGGCTCCTGGCCCTCGAAAACACGCACAATAGCAAGGGTGGAGTCGCGATCGACCCGGATCGACTCGCGGAAACCGCTGGTGCGGCGCGGGACCTCGGTGTCCCCGTTCACCTGGACGGAGCACGGGTGTTCAACGCCGCCGTGGCCCACGACGTGCCCGTGACCGCGTTCACTGAATCGGTCGATTCGGTGATGTTCTGTCTCTCGAAAGGACTGGGCGCGCCCGTCGGATCGATGCTCGCGGGCCCGGCACCCTTCATCGAGAGGGCACGGCGCGTCCGGAAACTCATGGGCGGCGGGATGCGCCAGGCGGGGATGATCGCCGCTCCCGGTCTCCTCGCGCTTCGGAACCGCGAGCATCTGGCAGAGGATCACGAGAACGCGCGCCGCCTGGCCCGGGGACTGGATTCAATCCCGGGACTGGTCGTCTCCGAACCGGAGACGAACATCGTCCTCGTCGAGACGGACGATGCGGGACTGACCGCCGAGGCGTTCCTGGAATCGATCGAATCAGCCGGCGTCCAGGCCTCGCAGTTCGGGAGGCACATCGCCCGATTCGTGACCCACTGGGACGTCGACGAGCGGGACGTCGAACGCGCCGTGGATCGAGTCCGGTCGGCTCTCGCGGATCGCTAATATCTACCGTTCCCGGTCGGCCCTCGTGGATCGCTAATATCGATCGTTCCCGGTCGGCTCTCGCGGATCGCTAATATCGATCGAATCACGTCGACACTCGAATACCGCTACCGACAATCCCTTCCTCAGTCCCCCTTTCCCCGCTCCATCCCTTCCCTGAAGCCCACGACCGTTCGGCGGATGAGGAGGTAGATGAAGAAGAAAAACACGAGTAGCGCCCCGAGGAGGACAAAGAACACCGGCCCGGTATCGACCATGTGGGGTGTCCGGGGCCAGCACTCTAAACCGTTTCGTCGAGGGAATCCCCCCATCGGAAAAGCTGATACGGGATTCGTCCGAACTCCGGGTCATGGCCGACCTTTTGCCCTCCTCGTCCGAGGCCGAGCCCCCGGAGGGTGAGCCCCGCGTCATCGGGGTCGACGACTCGGATGCAGACGACGTCATCGCAGCGCTCCGGTCCCAGACCGCCCGCTCCATCCTCGTTGCGATCCACGAGAACCCGGCGACGCCATCGGAACTCGCGGATCGAACCGACACCTCCCTCCAGAACGCCCAGTACCACCTCGAAAAACTCCGCGACGCGGACCTCATCGAGGTAATCGACACCAGGTACTCCGAGAAGGGACGGGAGATGAACGTCTACGGGGCCGCCGACGCCCCGGTCGTTCTCTTTGCCGGATCAGAGTCCGAAAGCCGGGACGTCCGATCGGCGCTGACGAGCCTCATCGGCGGACTGGGTGTCGTGGCACTGGGCGCCCTCGCGGTCCAGGAGTTCGTCGGCGGCGGCATCGAATCCCTCTTCGGTGCTGGAGGAGCGGGCGGTGCTGCCCCGGTGGCAACCACGACCACGTCGGAATCGGTGATGATGGCCCAGGACGTGAACGCCACGACGACGGCAACACAGACCACCGCCACCGGGGGCGGAACCGAGATACTGGCGGCAGCAGAGACGGCACTCGGGGTACCGCCGGGGGTGCTCTTCTTCCTGGGCGGGGTACTCGCCCTGCTCGTGGTCGGGGCAATCTGGCGTTTCAGTGAGTGAGTAACTAAAACGGTCCTTTGAGTGTCCGTCGTGTTTTTGCTCCCACCGCCCCTCTCGTTTCCCGACGGACTCCCGGGCGTTCCGGCCCGGCGAGTCCGTCGACCGCCGGTGTCGGTCCCCCGACCCAGTTCCCTGCCCGCCACCCCGTCACCCCGGCACGTCCCGTCCGCCTCGACTTCGGCCCTCCACGACGAACTCCCGGTCGGTCCGTCCGTCGACCGTTCGAATCGCTCCCGACAGTCCCTCCTCCGTCGGCGACAGGATGCTGTAGGTCGCATCGCTCCCCCGGGGACTCGTATGACTCCCGGGGTTCAGGAGCGTTATTCCATCGGCCGCTGTCACGCTCGGGCGGTGGGTGTGTCCACAAATCACGAGGTCGGCGTCCCGTTCCTCGCCGAAATACCGGAGTCCCAGTTCGCCACCCGCCTGGGTGTGAGTGAGTGCGATTCGAACGCCCGCGAACTCGATGGTTCGGGCGGCCGGCAAACGGTGTTTGAGTTCCTGACTGTCGCGATTCCCGTAGACGGCCCGTAGTCGCCGTGAAACGGACTGGAATCCGGAGTGAACGGCTTCCGTCGTGAAATCGCCTGCGTGCACCACCACCGCCGCTTCAGAAATCGCATCTGCGAGTGGGCCCTTGAGGCCGGGTCGGTCCGATCGGTGGGTGTCCGAGACGACGACGATCACGGACCCGTTTCGCCGCGTTTCGCCCTGAACGTTCCGGTGGACGTCCAGTAGGGCGGTGGTCACTCGGGTTCGATGTAGACCGTGTGGATCTGGTCGTTTTCGGCGACGAGCGCTTCTTCGATGGCCGTAATGCGGTCGTCGAGTTCCTCCGTGTCGAGATCGTCGGAGAATTCCACGTCGGCGGCCACGATGACCTTCTCGGGACCGAAGTACACAGTCCGGAAATCGACGATGTCGACCACGTCCGGGAACGACTCGACGGTCTCCCGAAGTGTCGTTTCGTCTGGCCGTGGGAGGCTCTCACCCAGGAGCAATCGCTTGTTCTCCCAGGCGAGGGCAACGGCGAATCCCATCAGGAGGATCCCGATGAGAAACGCCCCTACCGCGTCGAACAGGGGATTGCCGGTTGCCCGGGAGAGGAAGATGCCGAGGAAAGCGATGGCCGCTCCGAGAATCGCGATCGTATCCTCGGTGAGCGCCGTCAGGACCGTCACGTCCGAGGTCTTCCGGAACGCCTCGCGGAAACCACTCCAGCCGTGGGTCCGGATCTGGGCCGTCATGTTCGAGTAGGCTTTGCTGAACGCGTAACTCTCGAAGGCGATGGCCGCGAGCAAGACCGCGTAGTTGACGTAGACCGCGTCGATGGTCATCCCGACGATCGGGAGTGAGGCGGTGGCGGCGCCAGTGGCGTGTGGATGCAGAATCGCGTTGTATCCGTGGGTCGCCGACTCCCATCCCGCGATGCCGAACAGGAGGACCGAGACGAGGAACGAATAGAAGAACTGGGCCTTACCGTACCCGAACGGGTGTTCGCGAGTCGGGTCTTTTCTCGCATAGACGATGCCGACGAGCAGGAATACCTGATTGCCCGTATCGGAGATGGAGTGATAGGTCTCAGAGAGCATCGATGGACTCCCCGTCAGGAGAAATCCGACGAACTTGAAAATGGCGATGGCGCCGTTGGCCACGAGGGCCGCGATCACCACCGAAACGCTCGAGGCCATGTATTCGTCCCAGTTGATACAACGTCGCCCGGCGGTATAAAGTGTGTACGGAGAAACACCCGGTCCGAATGTCGCCTTGACGGAATCGAGACTAAAGAGGGACTGATCGGACGAGTACAGTTCGTCCCGTTTCCGTCGGATTCGATCCGCTGGGGCCGTGTATTGACGGGTGGGATGTCTGGATCGGTACCCGGTCCCAGCAGTTCGTTCGGCCGAACCTCAACCCCCCCCCCCATCGACTCGGGGTACGTGCCGGACCGGACCGTCGGAGGCATCGGGGTTTACCGAACAAAACTTGAGTCCGCACGCCCAAGTCCGGGGCAATGACGACACAGGAACGAGAACCGCTCGACGTGTCTTCGATCCGCGACGATTTCCCTATTCTCTCCCGGGCGGTCGACGAGGACACGCCGCTCGTCTATCTCGACAACGCCGCGACCGCACAGACCCCCGAGAAGGTCATCGAGGCGATGAACACCTACTATCGCGAGTACAACGCGAACGTCCACCGCGGGATCCACCAGCTCTCGATGGAGGCCTCGATCGCCTACGAGGAGGCCCACGACCGACTCGCCAGGTTCATCGGCGCGAGTGGTGAGCGAGAGGAGATCGTCTTCACCAAGAATACGACCGAGGCGATCAACCTGGTCGCCTACTCGTGGGGGCTCGAGAATCTCGGACCCTCGGACGCCGTCGTCCTCACGGAGATGGAACATCACGCCTCCCTCGTCACCTGGCAACAGATCGCGGCGAAAACGGGGGCGGACCTGCGGTTCATCCGGATCGACGACGACGGACGGCTGGACATGGAGCACGCCGAGGAACTCGTCGATTCAGACGTCGAGGTCGTGTGTGCCGCACACGTCTCGAACACGCTCGGGACCGTGAATCCCCTCTCCGATCTCGCCGACCTCGCCCACGAGCAGGACGCAATCCTGGTCGGCGACGGGGCCCAGGCGGTGCCGAACCGCCCGGTGGACGTGGAGGCGATGGACGTCGATTTCTACGCGTTCTCCGGTCACAAGATGGCCGGTCCGACCGGTATCGGGGTGCTCTACGGGAAACGAGCGCTTCTCGAGGAAATGGACCCGTTCCTCTTCGGCGGGGAGATGATCGAGCGAGTGACCTACGAGGAGACGACCTTCGCCGAGTTGCCCTGGAAGTTCGAGGCCGGGACCCCGCCCATCGCGGAGGGCGTGGGGCTTGCCGAGGCTGCGGACTACCTCGATCGAATCGGGCGTTCCCGGATCCACGACCACGAGCGCTCGATCACCCACTACCTCCACGAGGAACTCGAGGCCAGGGACGACGTGGAGGTCTACGGACCGCCGCCAGGAGAGGAGCGCGCCGGCCTGGTCTCCTTCAACCTCGACGGGGTCCACGCCCACGACCTCTCCTCGATCCTCAACGAACACGGGGTGGCAGTCAGGGCTGGGGATCACTGTACACAGCCACTCCACGAGCGCCTCGGCGTCCCCGCCTCCACGCGAGCGTCCTTCTACCTCTACAACACGGAGGAGGAGGTCGACGTGTTGCTTGCCGGCCTCGATGCCGCGAAGGACCTCTTCGCCTGATCGAGGTCACGCCCCTCCCTCACCGTCCCCTTCCCCTCTTTCTCCCCCCATCGAATTCGGGTCCGGCCCCTTCGGATTGCACCATGCGTCCCACGAATACGGTATGTCGGGGATTCGGCGACACACGGGCGATTGTATGCGGAACCGCACAACCCTTTTACCGGCGATCACCTAATGTACGACAATCATGAATATGGGTTCGGACATGTACCGCCAGCAGATCCTCGATCACTACAAGAACCCCCGCAAGTACGGGACGCTCGAGGATCCGACGTTCACTCACCGCGGTCACAATCCGTCCTGCGGGGACGAGATCGAGTTCGACGTCACGCTCAACGGATCTGGAAAGACCATCGAGGACGTGGCGTTCGAAGGCGACGGCTGTGCGATCAGTCAGGCGTCGGCGAGCATGCTCGCCCAGCGCCTGCCCGGCATGACACTCGACGAGGTCGAGGAACTCGACAGGGACGACGTGCTCGACATGCTCGGCGTCGATATCAGTCCGATGCGGATCAAGTGTGCCGTCCTCCCGGAGAAGGTCGTCCAGGACGGCGCGGCTATCTATCGCGGGGAGCGCGACGCAGAAACCACGAACCTCGAGGAGTGAATTTCACCGTCTCGTCCGTGTTCGGGATCTCGACCACCTGAGTTCTCGATCGATGGCGATCGACTGAGAGAGCGTCGTCTCGGTCGAGATTTCGTTCCCTGGTATCGAGCCGTGAATTCTTCGGGAACGAATGGGTGCCGCGGGGCGATATACCGCGGACCTGGACGAACTGAGACGTGTTTCCCCGTGAATGGCGGTCGGGAAACCGGTTGAGAAGTACAAGTAATAAATAAAAGATGGTAGAATAAATTACTAATAAAACACAGATTACATATTAAAAGATAATAAATTATACTTGATAGAATATATGATTGAAAGTAACTGTAGAATATATGATTGAAAGTAACTGTAGAATATATGATTGAAAGTAA
>JBDGTL010000104.1:0-4382 GCA_042216905.1 Halodesulfurarchaeum sp. | reverse complement strand
ATAGAATATATAGATATAGAAAAGTTACCCAATAATCCATGGAGAGTACTCAAGAAGAGCTAAATTTAGACAAATAGTCAGCGGAAGGACAGCACAAAAACCAAGCCGGGACCCGACGATTGTGACGGTATGGGTGAATCGGGGACAGTTTCGATCACCGTCGAGGGACTCCGGCGGGACTTCGGCGATGTCACCGCCGTCGACGGACTGGATCTCGACCTCGACGGTCCCCAGATCGTGGGGATGGCCGGCCCGAACGGGGCGGGAAAGACGACGGTCATCCGGATTCTACTCGGTTTGCTCTCCCCGACCGAGGGAAGAACCAGCGTCAACGGGACGGACTCCCTCGAGTTGGACGCTGCCGACCGTCGACGGATCGGCTACATGCCCCAGAACCAGGCGATCTACCGGGATTTGACGGTCAGGGGCAACGTCGAGTTCTTCGCGCAACTATATGGCGTCGAGGACCGCGAATCAGCCGCGGACCGCGTCCTCGACCTCGTCGACCTGTCGGATCGCGACGACGCGCTCGTCTCCGAGTTATCGGGCGGTATGATCCGGCAAACGAGCCTCGCCAGCACACTCGTCCACGACCCCGACCTGTTGATCCTCGACGAACCGACGGTCGGTCTGGATCCCGCGCTGCGAGCGGACATGTGGAACACCTTCCGGGAACGCCGCGACGACGGGGCGCTCTCCCTCGTCTCGACGCACTACCTCGGGGAAGCCCGTCACTGCGACCGGGTACTCTTCCTCCGTGACGGCCGGGTCCTCGACCTGGATACCCCGGCGTCGTTCCTCTCCCGGACGGGGACGGACGACCTCGAAGACGCGTTCTTGACCCTGCTGGAACGGCACGAAAAACAGGGGAGAAGCGAGAAACAATGATGCACGCCGCGTTGATGTACACTGTCACTGATGTTCGAGGAGGGTCCGAGCCGTGATGCGCGGTGCCCGGCCGGTCGCCCGGCGGTTGCTGCTCGGACTGAAGGGTGACCGACGAACCCTGGGCCTGGTGGTCGTGGTCCCGGTATTCATCACCTTCCTGTTCGGCGAGGTCTTCGAGAATCCGGAATTCGCCGCCCCCGCGCTCCTCGGCGTGTTCGTGTTCCTGTTGACCTACATCCTGACCGCGGTGGGATTCCTCCGCGAACGGACAGCGGGAACGCTCGAACGGCTCCTGGTCTCGCCGATCTCCCGGAACGGACTGATCGTCGGGTACGTCATTGGCTTTGGCTACCTCGCCACGATCCAGTCCGTCGTGCTGTTGGCCTCCGGCGTCGTCTTCCTCGAGGTGACCTTCGAACACGGCATCTGGCTCTTCTTTCTCATCGAACTCCTCGGCGCGTTCACCGCCCTCGGCATCGGCATCGTGTTCTCGCTGTTCGCCCAGAACGAGTTCCAGGTGATGCAATTCATTCCCGCGATCATCTCCCCGCAGGTCATTCTCGGTGGGGCCTTCGTGCCGGTCGAGGACCTCCCCGAGTACCTCGAAATCGCGGCGTACGTCATGCCGATAACCTACCTCATCGACGGCATGGAGTACGTCATCTTCGACGAGGGACACCCCGTCGACTTCTGGATCGCTGTCGCGGTGCTCGCCGGGTTCACGGTCCTTTCGATCGGGGTGTCCTCGCTCGTGGTGAGACGGGCAGGGTAAAACGGGCTACTCCTGGTAGGCCTCGGACCGCCGGTCGATCTGTCGACCCAGCGCTCCCATGAACTCGAGGAAGAAACCGAGCCCTCGCTTGACGTCCTCGTCGCGCATCTTCGAGATTGCCCCAAACGGCCCGACCGACTCCGGGTCGTCGAACGCGTCCGCCTCGTCCATCGCGTCCATCATGGCCTCGAGCGTCCTGACCGTGTTCGGCTGGGATGCGCGGTCGGCGATGCCGCCAAGGTCGTTCGCCATCGCCATGAGACCCATGACCATCTCGTCGTCGAGTCCCTCGGCGAGCAGCGAGATCGCGGTGGCGGCCTCCGTGAGGTCCTCGAGCGTTCCGTCCTGCTGCAGTTCGATGAGCGTCTCGGCGGCCTCGGCAATCGCCTCCGATTCTGCATCGAGGGTTTCGATGTCCTCACTCATGAATATCCCTCACAGTGCCCCCCTGGCGGTGAGCCAGTAGGCCTCGTTGTACGCGAGTTTCGACCAGTGGAGGAAGGGGTTCTCGTCCCTGACGACCGGTTGCCGGCCGTAGCCGAACTCGACGAACGTGCCCTCCTCGGTCCCCGCCTCGATGAAGCAGATAGTCTTGCCCTGGAAGGTCGAGGTAGGCGGGTTCCCCCGGACCTGGCTGGCGATGCGGGAGACGACAGTGCCGGAGGCGTAGTGCGCGACGCTTCCGGCCTTGCTCGTCGGGATGTTCGTCGTGTCGCCGATGCCGTACACGTCCTCCGCGTGGTCGGATTCGAGCGTATTCCGGTCGACCTCCATCCAGTCCTCGCCGAGGCCGGCTTCCTGGATGAGCGGGACTGTCGAGAACTCGGGGACGCCGACGAGGAGGTCGTAATCGAGTTCCTTGCTCTCGAGGGTCTCGATCGTCCCGTCCTCGACCGACTCGACGTTGAAGAACGTCTGGGTGTCGATGTCCCGCTCCTCGAACCGGGGAACCAGCCACTCCGCGATCGACTTGACGCCGTGGAGCCGCTGGATCGGGTACGTATAGGTGATGTCGATGTCCTCGCGGACGCCCCGTTCGCGGAACCACTGATCCGCGATCATCGGGAACTCGGCGGGTGCGGCCGGACAGACGTGCGGCGTCCCGATGACCGAGAGGACCAGGTGGCCCTCCTCGAAGTCCGCGAGGGCCTTCCGGAGGTCCTGGGATGCCTCTGGTCCGTAGAAATGATGGCCGTCCTCGTCCTCACCGAGTCCTGGCGTCAGGTCTGGTCGAGGGGTTGCCCCGGTCGCGACGACCAGGTAATCGTAGGTAAGGGACGACCCGTCCTGCATCTCGATTGCCTTCCCGTCGGTATCGACGTCCGTCACCCGTTCGTAGATCAATTCGATCCGACGGTCCACGAGGTCCACGAGCGGTCGCTTCGCGTCCTCGAGTTCCTTCTCACCGAAGGGCACGTACAGGAAGAGCGGGAGGTACGCGTGGTCGGGCGAGTCCGACACGAGGGTAATCTCCACGCTCCCCTCGTCGATTTCTGGCCGGAGTTCCTCGGCGAGGCGATTCGCCGTCACTGTTCCGCCGCTCCCGCCACCGACGATGACGATTCGCTGGGTCATGCTCAAGTCTTCTTCACGAAGATGCTGTAGTAGTCCCCGTTGTCGACGATATCGAGCAGTTCGTGACCAGCCTCCTCGATCCACTCGGGAACGTCGTTCTTCGATCCCTCATCACCGGTGAGGAGTTCGACCACCGTACCGTCCTCGACTTTCTTGATCTTCCCGATGAGGTCCATCAGGGGGCCCGGGCAGGCCGAGCCACGTGCGTCCACCGTTTCGTCCGCTTCGATTGTTGATTCGCTCATGTGTTTTCTCTTAGACGAATATCACTTGTTTGTCTTTCGCTCGATTCAAGAAGCCCGAGACACCGAGCGTGTCGTCGAACACGTCGACGTAATCGTCGAGGTCCGTTCCGAGCAGGTCCATGGCCAACTCGCAGGCGTACACCGAAAGCGGGCCGATGGCCTTTGCCTTCTCCATCTGTTCGTCGAACATCGGAACCTGGACGTCTTCTGCCGTCATCATCGCCTCGGCGACCCGACCACCCTCGAAGTCCATGTTCTCCATGGTTTCCTTCTCGAAGGCGTTCAACCCGTTCATGGTAACGAAGACCTCGACTGGGATGTCCGAAGACGCCGCGACGCTTGCGATCATGCTGACCGCCTGCACGCGTTCGAGTTCCTCGGACGCGAGGACGACTGCGTAGCCTGTCATCGTTGTTCCTCCATACTGGATCATAACGGGCGGTAAATTAGTAATGTGTTTCTATTCCAAGATCGTGAGAACCCATTGATTCGTTCGTGACAGATTCATCGAACCAGTATTGTATATTACTAGCATAATACAGGGGCGAAAGCGGGAGATCGGACGCGACAATCAGGACTCCTCCCACACCGGAGTGAAGGAGACTTACTCGGGTTTGAGACCGTCTTCGACGATGCGCATGACGGCTTCTCCGTCCGGAAGATTGGGGGCGTCGACGAGTCTGACGATCCGCTTATCCCCTTTGGACTTGCGCAGGTAGAGCCGGAACGTCGAGGTGTGACCGAGGATGTTTCCCCCGATGGGTTTTGTGGGGTCGCCGAAAAACGCGTCCGGGTTCGATTGTACCTGGTTTGTGACGATGACGGCAGTGTTGTAGAGGTCGCCGACTCGCATCAGGTCGTGGAGGTGTTTGTTGAGTTTCTGCTGGCGGTCGGCGAGTTCG
>JBDGTL010000096.1:14942-18445 GCA_042216905.1 Halodesulfurarchaeum sp. | reverse complement strand
CTCGAAGGATCCGCCAGGGAACACATCGAGACCGCCCGGCGGACCCTTCGACTGGTCCAGTCCCTCGATGCAGACATTAGCGTCGAGGCGGACGCCGGTATGCGGGTTCTCGACGTGGTCCGCGAACTCAGGTCGGCGGGCGACCTTGCAGGGATCAAACTCGGAACGACCGAGCAACGCCTGCACGACGAACTCGCGGATATCCTGGACCCGGTCCTTTCGGGCAACACGTTGAGCGAGGACGTCGAACTGAGGATTGACAACGACGGAGGAATCGACCTCGCCGACCGGTCGCGACCGCAGGGATAACCGCTTTCATTGACGACGGATCTCCAATCGACGACGGTTGTGGAATCTTGAACCGAGGGGGACGTACAATCCCACGAATAATGGATCGACGGTGCTGAATCCCGGGAATCGGCCTCGAACGCGGCACGACACCCGGCAGGCGGCGGATCCGGTCGTGGAGCGAGGACTGGGACCAGGGGAACGCCCCCGGTGAGACGGGACAGGTCGCGACGCGGCGGACGAATGTGAGACGGGACAGGTTCCCCTCCATTTGTCCGCCGCGTCGAGTTCGGTTTGGCTGACTCGGTACGTGACATTTTATAGTGGGCCGCGTCAATCCCGTCTCGATGCTTCCCTGGAGGTCGTCTGGATGCGGGTCCTGATCGTCGGCGCCGGGGAGGTCGGGACTTCCATCGCGGAGAGCCTCTCTGACGTGCACGATGTCGTCGTCGTGGACCTGGACCAGGAACGCGTCGACGCCCTCACCTACAACAATGACGTGCTCGCGATAGAAGGCGACGGAACCGAACTGTCGGTTCTACGGGAGGCTGGATTGTTAGATGCCGACCTCCTGGTGGCCAGCACCGACGATGACGAGACCAATCTCGCGATAACCGCGACCGCCGCGACGACCGCCGACGCGTTCACCATCGCCCGTGTCCAGAAGAAGACGTATCTCGACACGTGGCAGCAATCCGAGGGTGCCTTCGGGGTGGATTTCATGGTCTCGACGAACCTCCTCACCGCCCGGGTCATCGTCCAGGTCCTCGGTATTCCGACCGCCCGGGACGTGGACCGGTTCAGCGGCGGCACCGTCCAGGTCGCCGAGTTCGACATCCCGGCGGATAGTCCGCTCGCGGATACGACCGTCGCCAGTGCGGATCGGTTCGACAACATGACCTTCGCCGCCATCATCCGTGACGGGGACGCCGTCATCCCGTCCGGCGACGATCAGATACAGTGGGGGGATACGGTGGTGGTCATCGGCCTACCCGAGAGCGTGCAGGACTTCGCCGAGGCGCTCTCTCCCGATCAGCGCACCGACGGTCCGACGGACGTCGTCATTATTGGCGGGAGCGCAACGGGCGAATTGGTCGCAGGACTGCTCGAAGACCGCGGGTACAGCCCCCGCCTCATCGAACTGGACCACGAGCGTGCCCGTGAAATCGCCGAGGCACATCCCGGCACCACCGTGCTCGAGCACGACGTCGCCGATCTCGAGTTCCTCGACCGGGAGCATGTCAGGGACGCGGACGTGGCTGTCGTTACACTGGGTTCCGACGCCAGGACACTTCTGGTCTCGCTACTGGTGAAACAGGTGGGTGTCGATCGAGCGATCGCCGTCGTCGACGATTCTCAGTTCGTCGAGTTGTTCGAGGCGGTCGGGGTCGACGTCGCCGTGAATCCCCGCGAGGTCACGGCCGAGGAGATCACGCGCTTCACCCGCGAACGGCGTGCAGAGAACGTCGCTATCATCGAACCGGGGACCGCCGAAGTCCTGGAATTCGAGGTGCACGACACGAGCGTTCTCGCGGGCCGGGAGATCAGCGAGTCCGTCAGGGATCTGCCGGCCGGCGTCGTCGTCGGGGCAATCACCCGGGGCGGCGAGTACATCAGGCCCCGGGGTGATACGCGGGTCGAACTGGGGGATCACGTCGTCCTGTTCGTCCGGGAGGAAGCCATGAAAGACGTCACCTCGAAGGTGTGAACGGATGGACGGGCGTACCCGGGTCGACTGGCGGGCAGCCCTCTCACTTGTCGGGACCGTGCTCAAGTATCTCGCCGTGCCACTCGCGGTCCCGCTTTTCCTCTCTCTCTATGACGGAACCGACCCTGTCCCGTTCGTCCTGACTGGTGTCGTTGCTGTCGTGCTCGGATTCGGTCTCGAACGACTGGAACCTGACAGGGACATCGGCGCCCGTGAGGGGTTTTTGATGGTGGCGATGAGCTGGCTGCTGGTCAGCCTGGTCGGGGCGCTCCCGTACGTCGTTGCCGGGATGGGGACCGCTTCGACGCTGGTCAATCCGGTGAACGCTCTCTTCGAGTCGATGAGTGGATTCACGACCACCGGAGCGACGGTCATGGGAGAGATATCGACTGCGAGACACACCCGGGCGATACTCCTGTGGCGACAGTTGACCCAGTGGATCGGTGGGATGGGGATCGTGGTCCTGGCCGTGGCGATCCTTCCGGAACTCACTGTTGGTGGGGCCCAACTCATGGACGCCGAAGCGCCGGGGCCGGGCATACAGAAACTCACGCCCCGGATCGCGGAAACGGCGCGAGCCCTCTGGATCGCGTACCTCGGCATTACCGCACTGGAAGTCGCCGCCCTGTACGGTCTCCATCTCGGTGGAATGGCGCCTAATATGTCATTATACAATGCAGTTTCACACGCGTTCACCACGATGGCGACCGGCGGATTCTCGCCCGAGGCCCGGTCGATCGAGGCCTTCTCTGCGGCCGTCCAGTGGGTCATCATCCCGTTCATGGTGGCGGCGGGGACGAACTTCGCCCTCTTCTGGCACGTGCTCACTGGGGAACCGACCAGGCTGTTCCGGGACGAGGAGTTCAGATTTTACGTCGGGGTGCTCGCGGTCCTCTCGGGACTCCTCGCTTCAATCCTCTTCACGGGAACTGGTCCTGGAACGTCCGTCCCGGCCATCACGGGCGAGGCGTGGCCGGCCCTTCGACACGGCACCTTCCAGGTCGTCTCGATCGTCACCACGACAGGGTATGCGAGTGTGGACTTCAACGCATGGTCGCACCTCGAACAGACGATATTGCTCGTCGGGATGTTCGTTGGAGGCAGTGCCGGGAGTACCGGCGGTGCCATCAAGATGGTCCGCTGGCTGGTGGTATTGAAAGGACTGAAACGCCAACTCTACACGACCGTCCATCCCGACGTCGTTACTCCGATCAGACTGGGCGGGAGGCCAATCGACGAAGACGTCATCCGCAGTATCTACGGCTTCACGATTCTCTACATCCTCCTGTTCGTCGTCGGGACCGGACTGACGCTGTGGTCGGGATACGACGGTGGTACCCTCACGACGTTCGAGGCCGCAAGTGGGGTCGCTGCGACCCTCGGCAACGTCGGTCCCGGATTCGGCCTAGTCGGACCGATGAACAGTTATCTTGGATTTCCCATGGGGACGAAACTACTGATGGTTGGTCTCATGTGGATCGGCCGGCTGGAAATCATCCCGGTTCTC
>JBDGTL010000096.1:11284-14842 GCA_042216905.1 Halodesulfurarchaeum sp. | reverse complement strand
TGGACGTCCTGATCACCCATGCCTGCTGGACGGCCTGGGTCAGAACGAGGTCGAGGACTGTGTCGATGTCCCGTGATACATCCCCGAGCGGGACTGAGCGCGGAAGTGATACCACGGTCGATCCTGCGCCACTGTTTCCCGGTACACCTCAGAGACGTCGAGGTATCAGGCACAAAGGGATGGAGGGGAGTAGCCGGCGACGATATTCCACGGTATGTCGGAAGACAAATCCCATGGTGTAACCGGGGTATGCTTCCCGGAAAATCATACCATGGCGGGCAGAACCCCATCGGTTCCGGCCTTACCTGGCTTCGACTCCTCACTCCCAGCGGAACCACTGGCGGAGTTTCGAGGTAATCCCGGGGTTCCGCTTCGCCATGATGACCGTGGTTTCGGTCCGCCGTGCGATCGCCTCGGGGATGGCTCCGAAGATCAATTCCTGCAATATGCCCTCCCGCGTCGCGCCCACGACGACGAGGTCGTGATCGTTCGATTCCTCGACGATCGACTGGACGACGTCCTCGCTCTCCAGTAACACGGCCTCCGTCTCGACGTCCTCGAGGTCGGCCCGTGACTTCTCGATGAGTGCCCGGGCGTTTTCTCGCCCGGCTTCCTCGGTCCCTGGATCGATGACGTGCACCACCTTCACGACTGCCTCCTCGCTGTTGGCGATCGCGGCGGCGATTTCTCCCGAAAGTTCGGCCTGCGCCCCTCGCGCAGTGGGGAACAGGATCGATTCGATCCGATGGTCCCCACGTCTACCAACACTTTCGACGAGGACGTCACAGGTCGCTTCCCGGACGACCTCGTCGACGGTGCTCCCGACGACGATGTCCTTCCGTCTCGACCGCGACCCCGACCACCCCATCAGGACCGCGTCGGAATCCCGTTGGGCGATCGTGTTGAGGATGGCGTCACCGGGGTCGTGGGCGATACGGATCGCTCCGTTGAACGGAACGTCTCGCTCCTCGGCGAACGACCTGGCCTGATCGAGTATCTCTCGCCGCTCCTCGACGTACTGATGCCCCCTGGACAACGGTGTCTGTTCTGGGAGTGTGATGACGTTCATCACCAGTACTTCCCCGCCCTCCTGTCTGGCGATGTCGGTCGCGGTCCGCATGAGTTGGGGGATGTGTTCCGGGTTTGCAACCGGCACGAGGATCTGGTACTCTCGCTCCTCTGGATTCGTCTCTGAAACGACCGTGGGGGTTTCGCGTTCGAGTTCTTCCGGTTCGGGCTTGGTTATGACCCCGAACCAGAGTGCAATACCGATCAGTTCGGCGACAATTCCAAGCACCAGCGAGGAGGGTTCGACGTTGACGATGAGGACGAGATTGGCGAAAACTGCGATCACCGGCACGTACGGGACCCCGGGGACCTCGAATGGCCGATCGATTTCCGGGTGTTTTCGTCGGGAACGGATCAGCGCGAGGTTGACGACCACCAACCCGGAGAGGAGCATGAAATCCGCGAAGTGAGCGATGGCCTCGATACCGAGGTGTAACTCGAATCCTGTCAGTGGGACGTGAAGTGCGGCTTCAGATCCAGGGCCACCACCGAAGACGACTGTGAAAACGGCGATGAAGAGCATGATAAATCCGCCGGTCAGCAGGACGGCCCGATGGGGTGTCTCGAAGCGGTCGTGAAGCTCCTCGAATCGTGCGGGAAGGTGGTCTCGCCGACTCATCGCGAGTTTGACCCGCGACCCGGCGAGGATAGTCGCGTTCGCCGCGGAAATCATCGAGAAGAGCGCCCCGACGATTATCACGTAAAATCCGATCGGACCGAGGTAGTACTGTGCGGCCCGCCCCATCGCGATTTCTCCGTTCTGGGCGACGAACGCTTTCGGTGTTAGTCCGTGAAGTGCTGCCTCCCGCTGGAGAAAGTCGAGGAAGTTCGGATCGTTCACTGCGACGACAATGACGAGCACCACGAGGGTGTAGACCACGGTGACGAATCCCATACTGATGAAGATCGCCCGGGGAACGTTGCGACCTGGCGATTCGATCTCCTCGGCGTTCGTCGCGATCGCCTCGAAGCCGAAGAACGTAATGAAAACGAGCGCGCTCGTCAGCCCGATCTCCCGGAACTCCGTGAGGTGGTCGGTAAGTGAGGCTGTGATCGCACTCGGATCGAATGCCTGGAGTCCGCCGGCCAGAAAGAGCAGGATAAGGAGTACTTTCAACGACGTCACACCGATCTGGAAGATCCCGGTCTCTTTCGTCCCCTTCAGGTTCACCCCGACCAGAATCCCGAGTATTACCAGTCCCGGGATCCAGTACGGGATCGCCTCCGGGATCGAGAGGGCTGGATACATGAACTGGTAGAACCAGTCGGAAAACGAGGCGAGGTAGAACGCCGCCGAGGCCGGATACCCGAGTATCATCGACCAGCCGACGATGTAGGTCACGTTCGAATCGAAGACGTTCGCGACGTAGGCGTACCCCCCGCCCGATTCCGGATAGATCGCCGAGAACTCCGCGTAGGCGAACGCGGTGAAGGATGCGACCAGGGCGGCGAGCAGGAACGAGACGATGGCCATCGTTCCCACGTTGCTGACGGCGAGACCGGACAGGACGAAGATCCCGGCGGCGATCATCGTCCCGACCCCGATGGCTATCGCCCCGACGAGGCCGATGTCTCGATTGAGTTCCGTCTCGTACTCCCCGGCGTCGTGGCTCACAGGGTTGGTCTTCTGCCACCGGGAGTAAAACGTATTCGATTACGACACTTCCGATTCCGCCGGCCCTTATCGGGCGCGTTTCTCAGGGAGGGTTCGATCCGGTACAGGCTTAACAGTGGCCCCAAAATGACCGATATGTCCAACCCACGGGTATTGTTGCTCGGCCCGCCAGGTGCGGGAAAGGGGACGCAGTCGAAACGGATCGTCGAACGATTCGACGTCGAGCACGTCACGACCGGTGACGCACTCCGGGAGAACAAGGACATGGAGACGGAGTACGGGACGCCGCGTGAGTACATGGATCGAGGCGAGTTGGTCCCCGACCCGGTCGTGAACGAAATCGTCGAGGCGGCCATCGAGGACGCCGATGGCTTCGTCCTGGACGGGTATCCCCGGAACGAATCACAGACGGAGTACCTCGATTCCATCACCAATCTCGACGTCGTCATCTATCTCGACGTGAGCGAGGAGGAACTCATTTCGCGCCTGACGGGCCGACGGGTCTGTTCGGAGTGCGGCCGGAACTACCACGTCGAGTACGACCCGCCCGAAACCGAGGGGGTCTGTGACGTCTGCGGCGGCGAACTCTACCAGCGAGACGACGATACGAAGTCCGTCGCCCGGGATCGGATCGAGGTCTACGAGGAGAATACCCGACCGGTCGTCGAGTACTTCCGCGAGGCGGGATCCTTGACCGAAATCGACGGCGATCGGGACCCGGAGTCGGTCTGGACGGACGTCGAGGCCGCTATCGCCGAGCGGACGGACAGGACCGACGAGACAGATTCGTAATACCCGGCGAATGAAGAATCAACCAGACACACGCCGAATCCGGTCTAACCAGACACATGGCGAATGAGGACCAGCCAGACACA
>JBDGTL010000096.1:0-11184 GCA_042216905.1 Halodesulfurarchaeum sp. | reverse complement strand
CCAGACACATGGCGAATGAGGACCAGCCAGACACACGCGCGGAGCAAAAAGGGCTTTAGCACCCGTACCGGAGATAACACGTAATGGCACGAACCGAGGAGAAAGTAACGGACCTCGTCCGGGAGAATCCGGAATTCGAGGACCTGCTCTCCGACCTCCTCGAGCGGGACGGGCCACTTCGGTGGCGGGACGTGAAGGACGACATGACGAGCGGTGAGTGGGGGCGACTCCTCCAGAAGGACATCCTCGTCGAGGCCGAAGACGGCTTCGAATTCGAGGATCGCGAGGGCGTCCGTCAGGCACTCGAGGGTGCCGACGACATCGAACACGAGACCGACGTGGACCTCGATGATTCGGGAACCCAGTGGACCGTCTACGACAAGGCGGCGGCAGTCGTCTCGGTGGTGATGTTCGCCGGGTACTCCATCGGGTCGGTCAGGAGCATGGTCGGCACGGCGCTCGACGTGGTCCTTGGACCGCTCGATGCTGCCCTCCCGTTTTTCGCGGTCATCATGGTGCTCGCCGTGGTGACAGGGTTGTACTCCACGATCTTGCAGGGCGAATTGATGGACATGGAGCGGATGAACGCCTACCAGGAACGGATGCAGGACATCCAGGAACGACAAAAGGCGGCCCGCGAGCGGGGCGACGACGAAGCCCTCGAACGGATCAAGGAGGAGCAGATGGACGCGATGGGCGACCAGATGGGGATGTTCAAAGAACAGTTCCGACCGATGGTCTGGATCATGGTGGTGACGATTCCGGTCTTCCTCTGGATGTACTGGAAGATCCGCAACCCGGCCAACCTTACGATCGCCGACCGGACCATCGTCCTCCCACTGGTCGGGCAGATGAAACTCTCAGCGGGAGTCATCGGACCGCTTCAGGCCTGGATCCTGTGGTACGTCCTCAACTCGATCGGGTTCTCCCAGATCATTCGCAAGTCACTGAATATCCAGACGACACCCGGGTAACCGGGAACCCACGTGGATTTCCCGTTTGCTGGAGAATCTAACGTTCGCCGTCGACAGGGACAGGGGAACGGCCGGACCGAACCCTCGGTTCACAACGTCTTTGTCCTGCCCCGTCGCAGTAGGCGTATGCTGATAACCATCTCCGGGCCCATCGGCAGCGGGAAGTCCACCGTCGCCACTTCCCTCGCTGAGGATCTCGGCTACGATCACGTCTCCGGGGGCGATATCTTCCGCGACCTCGCGGACGAACGCGGCTATACCCCGCTCGAATTCAACAAACTGGCCGAGGAGGACGACTCGATCGACCGCGACCTCGATCGACGACTCCGGGAGACGGCCGCCCGACGCGACGACCTGATCCTCGAATCACGACTCGCCGGCTGGATGGCCGGGGAGTACGCGGATTTGAAGTTCTGGTTCGACGCTCCCGAGGAGATCCGGGCACGGCGCGTCGCCGACCGTGAGGATCGCGACGTCGAGACAGCAATCTCGGAGATGCGCGCCAGGGCCGAAAGCGAGTCCAAGCGTTATTTCGAGTACTACGGAATCGACTTCGAGGACCGCTCCATCTACGACCTCTCGTTGAACACCGCGAGGTGGGGACCGGACGCGGTGATGGCCATCGTCAGGGCTGCAGTGGAGGAGTACGAACCAGGGAGCGACGAGGGCGCCGTCCCGGTCGAGGACGTCACGTACGACTTTTGATAATGTCCGACCTCTCCCGTTCACCGTCGGATCGCACGCCGACCGGTCTCATCGAGTTCGGCGTCCTCAATCTCGACAAACCACCAGGACCGACTGCACACCAGGTCTCGGCCTGGGTCCGGGACCTTCTCGACGTCGAGAAAGCGGCCCACGCGGGGACGCTCGACCCGAAGGTGACGGGATGCCTGCCGACGCTCCTCGGGCGGGCGACCCGTCTCGTTCCCGCGCTCCTCGAGGGAACGAAGGAGTACGTCGTCGTTCTCGAACTCCACGCTCGCCCGCCAGGCGATCTGGAAGCCGTCATCTCGGAGTTCGAGGGCGAGATCTACCAGAAACCCCCGAGGAAAAGTGCCGTTTCGCGCTCCCTCCGGACGCGAACTGTCGAGGATCTCACCGTGCTCGAGCGACGGGAACGATCAGTACTGCTTCGCGTCCGCTGTGAGAGCGGGACCTACGTCAGGAAACTGTGTCACGACCTCGGGATGGCACTCGGGACCGGAGCCCACATGGGTGACCTCCGACGCGTCGGGACCCAGCCCTTCGACGATTCCGACCTCGTCACGCTTCACGACCTCGCGGACGCAATCGGACGGTGGCAGGAGGACGGGGAGGCCGACTGGCTCCGGGCGGTTCTCGACCCTGCCGAGCGGGCACTGACCCATCTTCCGAGCGTGAGGATTGCACCGAGTGCGGCAATGGAAGTGGCGAACGGGGCCCCGGTGTATGCCCCGGGCGTTCTCTCCGCGGAGGAAGCGGAGAGGAACTCCCTCGTCGCCTGCTACACGCCGAACGACGCGGCGATCTGTCTCGGCCGACTGGTCGGTGATCTCGACGCGGATTCGGGCACGGTGGTCGAACTAGAACGGGTTCTGGTGTAGCACTCGGATTCGGCGGTCAGAACGCCGAACGACGAGAGGGGGGAAGCGAAGGCCTTAATGCCGAATCGCTCGTTCGCTCGAACGCGGGACCGTGGGGTAGCTTGGTATCCTCGGCGCATGGGGTGCGTCGGACTTGAGTTCAAATCTCAGCGGTCCCATTTTCGCACCGAAAATGGGAGCATGAGATACGCCGATGGCGTATCTCAGCGGTCCCATCGCACCTTTCAGGTTTTCGATGGGTTTTATCCCCGACGAAACCTCGGGTAAATCTCCCTCACCGACGGGTCCGAGCAGGGGATGGTCGGCGTGAGTTCTCAGATCGCCGACCAATATCAGGTTATTCGGGTGTACCTCGGGCAGGGACGTGTACTTCGGCCCGGGACTCCACGGTTTGACTCAATCAGAACCGAGTCCTGGCAATCCAGACCACCCTCCCAAGACACTTTCTCTCTCGAAACCGAACGTCGAGACCATGCCGGAATCGACGACCCCACTGTCCGATCGAACCGAGGAAGAGTGGCGCTCCGTCCTCTCGGAGGACGAGTACCGCATCCTCCGCGAACGAGGCACAGAACCGAAGTTCAGCGGCGAGTTGTTGAACGTCGACGAATCTGGCGTCTTCCGGTGTGCCGGGTGTGGCGAGGTGCTTTTCACCACCGAGGAGAAGTTCGATTCCAATTCGGGGTGGCCCAGTTTTTACGACGTCGTCGACGCCGGTTCTGTGGAGACGCGAATCGACGACCGACACGGGATGGAACGGATCGAAGTGCTCTGTGGAACCTGTGGCGGGCATCTCGGCCACGTCTTCGACGACGGTCCCGAACCCACCGGCAAGCGCTATTGCATCAATTCCGTGGCACTGGAGTTCGCTCCAGCAGACGAGGAATCGGGCGAGCGATAAATTCGGGAGAGAGTACGTGGTCCATTCACGATTCGAGCGATGACCTGTCCGCGGTGGGAGGGGGACCGCTTACAGTGGGATTGAACCCTTCGGGACGGTGATACCCGGGTGTAATTCCGTCGTCGGATGATTCTCCCGGTTGGTAACTCGAAAGGAGACGGGGACGCGAAATCAGACTCAGATTTACTCGATGGTTTCGACGGAGACGGACCCCTCGTTGTCGACCTCGACGGAATAGGTGTCGGCGACGAACGTGAGTGACCACTCGCTGTCGTCTTTCGCCCGCAGGGACTCGATGGCGTGGACCTCGATATAATCCTGTAAGGTAAGGTCGACTTCGTCGACGGGGACGCCCGCTTCTTCCGCGATGGCCTCGATTATCGAGACAACCACCGACTGGCGATCCTCTCGCACCAGACTCATGCAATCCTGTTGGCCACCTTGGTATATTAAGTACTACCCAATTATCGCACATGTAGAAGGGCAGGGACCCGGGTCGCGAACCCTCACTGGTGTCAAAACTGTTGTTTGAATTATATGTACCACAGCGAACGTTTGTGGAGGAACAAGAAGAAATCAATCACGAGGAAAATGAGTGAATATTAAAAAACATAAAATTAAAAATAAATTTAAAATAAAATAGTAACTACTACCGACGAATTGACAAATTAAAAATTTTCCATAAAAATAAAATTAAATGGATTCATAAAGATAGATTAACCATTATATTATAAAAAATTAAAAATTATTAATTAATAAGATAAACGTAAAACAATCAATTAACAGGATAAAATAAAAATTATTAATTAATAAGATAATAAGTGATTAATAAAATTAAATTAAAAACAATCAATTGATAGAATAAAACATTTTAATTAACTAAAAAGGGGATAACTAGTAATTAACTCAGAGAAAATATGAGGTGACTGACGATTTGTGAAACCGTCGGTCTTTCGTCCCGAATCCGCACCTTCCTACCACTCGACGAACGGTACTGCTGCCTGGCTCCGGTCGATGTACGCCCGTTGCATGGATTCGATGGCCATCCGGAGACTGTCCCCCTCCTCGAGGTTCTCCCTGACCCGTTCGATTTTCCACCGACTCGGCGTGGTTTGATCGTGATATCGTGCTTCGATCGGAGAGAGGCACTCCTCGATTGCCCCGTTACCGAAACCCCGCGCCTCGAGCCCGCGTCTCGCGTATTCGAAGAGTTCCCCGAAGACGACGTCCCGGTCCTCGGTCCGATCCCCAGTTTCGTCGATCCAGACGAACTGTGCGTCCAGTCCGTCCTCCACCGCCCGGTAGAAGTTCCGCCGGGCCGTCTGCCACCCGAGATTCTCGACCGGGTGGGATGAGCGGACCAGACCGGTGATTGCCCCGAGCACGAGACAGGTGACGCCGAGGGTGTCGTCCACGGTGGGCTGGGTTGGAATCGGCCGGTACTCGAGTCTGAGCGACCGCTCGTCCACGCCCGGAATCGCCTGGCCCCCGACCACCGGCCGGAGCCAGCGCCAGTACGTCCCCCGTTTGTGGTTCAACTCCCAGATTCGATCGGCGTAGGAATCCACCTCGTCGGCGTCCTTCACCCACTCTTTCAGGAACGGCGCACAGGTCCGGTCCGCGAGGAGTCGATCGACGACGTCCGACGGCCGGTCGAGGTCGCGTGGGACCCGGACCTTCCGGTCGTCGGGGTCGGTATTGATGGCCTGTTCGAAGACCGGGATCCGCAACTCGTGAAACGTCTCGTTGAGGATGGCGAACGGATCCGCATCGACGGTGTCCGGAATGGTGCCTCCGTATCGTCCATCGATCGTCTCGGCGTTCTTGCTCCCCGATTCGATCTCGTAGAGGTCCGCGGGGAGAAACGGGGAGTTCGTCGCGAGCGAGAGAATCGGACCGAGCGTCCGGAGACCGAGATTGAAGACCCTGGGGAACGTCTCGACGTCGGGCACCTGGAGGTGGGGCTGAACAGAGGTGGTCAGGGACTCGACCAGGATCGACGGAAATCCGACCTGTATCCCCGGGAGGGAGAGTTCGACCTCGCCCCCGAAATCCTCGACAATCTCGTTGTCGATGGCCGCGTATCTGGCGGAGGGTCGCATGTTCGAAGCCACAGTGATCCCGCCGTTCGACGACGATTCCGAGAGGTACGACACGGTCCCCTCTCCCGGTGGAATCACCCACATCGCGTCGAGTACCAGATCGAGGTCCCCCTCACCGAGCGTTTCGGCGGTGGTCTCAACAGCGGTCTGGACCTGTTCGCGTTGCTGGTCGATTCCCGACTCGTCGAATACTGCGGGTTCGGTGTTGAATTCGACGTTGTGCAGACCGAGTTCCTTGGCACACGGGGCAGTCTCGAACACCGAATCGGGGACCCTGGCGACCCGTCCCTCCTCGTCGACGGCGTAGGCCTCGAGTTCCAGACCGATGGAACACACCTCGTTCTCGAACGCCCCGGAGCCGAGCTCCCTCCGGAGGAGGTCTGCCTGCCTCCGTGCCCGTCGCGTGAACGTCGATTTCGTTTCCTCCGCGAGGGATCGTCGGACGAGGTCTGTGAGATCGGTTACAGACACTGTGACCAATTAGCAGCACTGTACCTCTTTACGATTTTCCCCGGGTTCCGGCAATCGACCCCGGCATTCGTCTTCAGGATCCGGACTGTCGCACTGGTACTGTCCAATTCTTTTTGTCCATCGGGACGGTACCTCGACCGCATTTCGTCTATCGCCCTCGACCTGAAATTTGACGATTTTACCGTGTCCCGCTCGTCACTCCGACCCTGCCCGCCTGGCGAGGTCCTCCACGACCTCGGTCGTTTTCGCGGATCCACCGATGTCCGGAGTCCGGGGAGCACTCTCGTCGGCCAGTTGCTCGGTTACGACTGCCCGGATATCCGCTGCGACTGCGTCTTCGCCGAGGTGCTCGAACATGAGGGCTTCCGAGAGGACCATCGCGATCGGGTTCGCGATCCCCTCGCCCATGATGTCGAAAGCACTCCCGTGGACCGGTTCGAACATCGAGGGAAACCTCCCGGATGGGTCGATGTTGGTCGATGGAGCGAGACCGAGGCTCCCCGAGATGATTCCCCCGATGTCCGTCAGGATGTCGCCGAAGAGGTTCGAGGCGACGATGACGTCGAAGGACTCGGGTCGCCTGATGAGATCCATACTCGCGGCGTCGACGAGGAGGCGTTCGACCGTCACGGACGGGTACTCTTCGGCGACTTCCTCGACAATTTCGTCCCAGAAGACCATGGAGTGGGCCTGGGCGTTCGATTTGGTCACGTTGCTCAGTGTATTTTCACGCTCCGTCGCCGCCTCGAAGGCCGCCCGAACGATCGCTTCGGTCCCCTCCCTTGTGAACACGGCTGACTGGATTGCCACTTCGTGGTCGAAGCCCCTGTGCTCCCGTCCCCCCACGTCCGCGTACTCGCCCTCCGTGTTCTGGCGGTAGACGACGAAATCGACGTCTCCGCCGCCGTATCCCCGAAGCGGGCTCTCGACACCCTCGTAGATGGTGGTCGGTCGCTTGCAGACGTGTTGCTGAAAGCCTTTCGTGATCGGCAGGCGAAGCCCGTGAAGTGAGACGTGATCGGGAACGTCAGGATGACCGACGGCCCCGAGGAGTATCGAGTCGAATGACTCGAGGACGGACAACCCGTCCTCGGGCATGTACGACCCCGTCTCCAGGTATCGCGTGCTGCCCCAGTCGAATTCTGTCGGCTCGATGTCGACCCCGTTCGACGCCGCGATCTGGTCGATAAGGGGGAGCGTCGCGTCCATGACTTCGATTCCGATTCCATCCCCGGGGATGACGGCGATCTCGTATGACACGGGGATTCGATTCGACTCTCGGTCGTTTATAGCTTCGGAAGAAAAATTCCCGGTCTCCTTCCCGAATTCCAAGTGAAACCGACCGTCCAACGTGCAGTTGACGTTGTTCGTCCGAACCGCTTTTCATCGATACGTGGGCCACATTGGTCGGAGAAACAGGAATTCGGTGAACGACAGTGAAAAACCGTCAAATTCGGTGGTCCCCAATCGAAAACCGGCCCTGGGTCGCCAACTGACGGAACCAGGATTACAGTTGCCCTTCGATGAGCGAATCGAAATCGACGTCCTCGGCCCGGTACTTCTCGCGATTGTCGAGGACCAGGAGCCCTTTATCTGTTATCTCGTACAGTCCGCTGTTCGGGGCCGGTCCGATCCGTTCGACGAGGCCGTAATCCGCGAGCACGGGGAGTCTGGTATTGATGTAGGAGCGGTCTTTGTCGAGAATGTAAGAGAGATTGGCTGCTGTATTCCTGTTACCGTCCGACAGGGCTTCCAGAATTTCGAAATCGGTCGGGACAGCGAGTTTCATAACGCCCTCACGTCTCCTGATTGCGGGATGAGGGTACAAAGCTATTGTCCCGCGTATGATATAGGTGTATTGTCGGATTCGGTCCGGCCATGTCCGAACTGTCCATCCCGACTGCTATAAAATGCGGTGAAATCGTCTTTTGTCGGCCGGCTGTTTGTCCCGTTCGCCGACGCTCTGTCACGTTTCGATGACTTACCTGGCCGTTTCTTTTACTCGCTCCATAACGGGAGGAGGCTCGTCCCTGCACGATTTCGAGATATCCGGTTTCCGTCCTCGCGTCGTATCCTACCGGGTGGTATCGGTCGGGTAGGTGGTATCGTCCCCGAGTGCTTCCCTGGCACATTCCAGATCTTCGATTATTTCCCGATGCGCGTCGATGGCATCCGCGAGGAGGTGGTGGACCTCCGACTCGCCGATGTGCTCCATACGGTCGTGGTACAGGAGCAACATGTAGTCCTCCATCGCCCGGTACCCAGTGGCCTGTGCGTGGAGCATCGATTGGGCCGCAGTCCATCCGACGTCCTCCACGGTGCCGTGCTCCGTCGCCTGGAACCGTTCATTCCCTTCCGTCATTGGCTCTCTATATTGGGGGTCAGGACCCACGGTAAAAACGTATCGGTCACAATTTTCACTGGAGATAATCGGCTTGTTGGGTCCTGAAAGATAAGAATTCGTCAATTCCTCCCCGTTCGACTGCACTCGCTCCGTCGACCCGTATATCGCTGGTTTTCACTCGTGATAATTACCGTCGCCGGATCTCGACCGGCTCGGGCACAACGGAAATTCATCGACGCTCGCGAAACTCGACGAGCGTCTCCGCGACGGTCGGCGCCCCGTTCTCGATCCCTACGCCGTCCGGTGGTGACAGCACCGCGTTCACCGCTTCCTCTCTGGACCTGACGACCTCGATCCCCGGAACGTCCTCACGTTCTATTTTCTCGGCGATTCCACGCTGGCAATCGATAAAGGGGTAGTTCACCACGGGGGTCCCGACCACGGCGGCGTGCGCGAGCGAGGAGAACCCCGAACAGAGCATCACGTCCGCTGCCGCCGCCACGGGCGTCATCGATTGTACGGGCTCCCAGTCGGGCCCACCGACGACTGTCACCGAGAGTCCTTCGTTCCTGAGCCGTCCTGCGATCTCGTCGAATCCCTCGGAGTACGTACTCGGTGAGACGAGGACGTCGAACGGCTCGACCGGTTCCGGGTCCCGGGGACTGTGGGCGACCGGACCGACTGGGTGGATCGCCGGTCGGTCTGGATACGGGTCATCGAAAACGGAGATGAAGAAGAATCCTTCGCCGGCACGGAGCGAAAACCCGTTGAACGCACCGAACGCGACCCTTTCGAAGACCGCGTCGTAGCACGCAACACTCGAGTGGTCGATCCGGAAAAACGGGACGTCGAGAACCGTGGCGGCGATGGCCGCGAACGGGTCGTCGGTCAACAACACCGCTGGCTCCTCCCGGGAGAGCCATCGATAGAAGTCAGTCAATCGGCGTATCGACCGCGGGGCCGCGTGAGCGAGAGCGTTGATCATCCCGCCATCTCCGCCACGTCGTGAAATGAAGTCGATGGTCGTGGGCTCGAATTCGTCGAAGCCATTGAGGGACAGAAATGTCGCACCAGGCCCCCCTCCCGCGACGACGACCGGGACGGACCGGGCACGAAGTTCCTCCGCGACGGCGAGCATCCTGGTGGCGTTCCCGCCGCCTTCGGGCCCGTGAGCGAGAGCGATTGGCCCCTCCATACCCGTTCTCGGGGACGTGTCTGTAAATCGTTACGGGATTTCTGCCGACTAGATGAATCCAGCCTCGTCCAGCCGATGGATGCCTTCCCTGATCCGGTCTTTCGGCTGGATCAACGACGCACGGACGTATCCAGGTGTCCCAAACGCATCGCCCGGGACGAGTCCGACGCCCGCCTCCACGACGGCGTCTTTACACCACTGCATGTCGTCCTCGGCGTCGATGGGGAACATGGCGTAGATGGCTCCCTCCGGAACCGGCACGTCGATGCCCCGCTCCTCGAGGAGGTCGACGAGGAGGTCCCGGCGCTCTCGATAGGTCTCGACCATCTCGTTCGTGACCGCGTCGATGTCGGTGTTCTCGAGGGCAGCCACTCCTGCTCGCTGAACGAAGTTCGACGCACACGAGACGGAGTGGGTGTGCACCTTGCCGGCCTGGGTCACGTGATCGGTCGGTGCTGCCATGAACCCGAGCCTGAATCCGGTCATGGAGAACGTCTTCGAGAAGCCGTTGATCGTGATCGTCCGGTCCATCATCCCATCGAAGGTCGCCATGCTGCGCTGGCGCCCCTCGTAGATGAGTTCGCCGTAGATTTCATCGGAGAGGACCGGCACGTCGTAGTCGATCGCGAGATCCCGCACCCCCTCGAGCGCAGCGTCGGAGAAGACCATCCCGCTCGGGTTCGACGGGGAGTTGAGAACGATCAGGGCCGTCTCGTCGCTCAACGCCCGATCGAGGTCGTCTAAGCCCGGTTCCAGTGCGAAGTCGTACGGGGCCAGATCCACGTGGACAGGCTCTCCCCCGGCCATCCGCGTCATCGGATCGTACGAGGACCACGCCGGATCGAAGAGGATGACCTCGTCACCCTCCTCGACGATGGCCTGGATCGTCTCGAAGAGAGCCAGTTTTCCACTCGGCGTGGCGACGATGTGCTCCGGTCCGTACTCGAGATCGAACCGCTCCGAGAGGTACCCGGCGATCGCCTGCCGGAGTTCGACGATACCGTCCGACGGTGTGTACGTCGTGTGTCCGGCGTCGAGAGCGTCCTTCGTTGCCTGAATGATGTGTTCCGGTGTCTCGAAATCCGGCTGTCCCATCGCAAGGTCGACGATGTCTGCTCCCGCTTCCTGCTGCTCTGAGACGAGATTCGAAATAGCGATCGGGGCAGCGGGCTCGATTTCCGTAACACGTGAGGAGAACTCGATCATCTGCCGTCGATCCTCTCCACTGCCTCTATCGATATGGACGCTTCGGTCTGAGTGGGAACCCGATACTTGTTCGGTAGCGGTTCGATCTCTCATGTCGGTACACGTTTCTCACACCATCCCCGGTAAAAAAGGCTCTGTGTTGCGTGAAAACGTGGCCGTCATACAAAGCGGTATGTAGCTCCAGTAGTGTACGGGTGAGACGAGTACGAGACAGCGATCAATTCGTCGGTCGGAAACGACGGGGTTCGACCGGGAAACCTCTCTATCGTATGGCGATCGGTGATGAGTGGGGCAATCGACGATTCACCGGTCTCCAGTAACAGTACGTCTACGTGACTGCATTCTGCGATTGGATTATCCCGCCACTGGACTGTCCCGGTGACGGTCCAACTGAATCTGTCCCGGTGA
>JBDGTL010000076.1:5479-18626 GCA_042216905.1 Halodesulfurarchaeum sp. | reverse complement strand
CGCGACCCCTTGGTCCGAAGCCAAGTGCTCTGTCCAAGCTGAGCTAAGCGCCCTGTATCATTATTCTCCTGTGCGCCCCCGCTTAAGCCCCTCGGTTCAATTGTGGACCTTGATCGGTTGTATCGATTTCTAATAGCCCATCGATCAGGCAGTATTTCCCCATCTCGCTTTGAACGGCGTGTCACTTCCTTCCCCTCTCGTGTATTCGAAGAATCGCCCATCCCTCGGCCGGACGATACCATCGTCTCCAAGCGACCGTTTTCTTGCCACCAACCTGTCGAGCGTGCCAGAACAGTGTCGAATTCTCGAAAATTCGACGAGAATCGTCCCAGTACCGGATTCTCACCCCACTATCGGAAATCAATCCGAAGCGCGGTCTGCCTCTCCTGGCTTCTCTCCGAATATCGGGTCCGGTGACGATGTAAACGAGACGAGTCGCAAGAACTCCCCTGCGTTCCTCAGGAGTTTGTTTTCCGCCTTTCGCAGGTGTTCTTCGTACGTCGAGCGCGCGATATCGGTTAACGCGGCCAGTTCACGTAGCGATGATTTCCTGGGCTGTTCGTAATACCCGTTTTCCAGTGCCAGTCGAAGCGCCGCAACCTGCCGGTCGGTCAGTTCCTCGAACAACCGGTCGACCGGAGCGAGCATACTATGAGGGATTTGCTGATCACTTATGGCAGTCTTCGAGAGTACCTCGATATCGCGGTCCTCTTCAAGATCCGTGAGCAAGGCCCGGACGTCGTTTTCCGAAAAGGCAATCGCCGTGTAGTGCTCAAAGCCCTGTCGGTGAATCGTCGGCGGCTGGTAGAGGCAGTTGTACGCTTCGAACCGTTCGACGATCGAGTCCTCGAGCGAACAGAGACAGGATTGAGTGACGACGTGGAGACCGGATTCGTCGACCGATTTGTGTAGTATCGTCCCCAGGTGGTCGATTTCCTCGATGAGTTCGTCGGTCGGGGATCCCGGCGACGTGAATTCGATTACCTGACAGTCTGATAGGTACCACTCCCGGATCGTGAGATCGGGATACCGTTCCGAGATTTCGCGATACGGACACTCGTGTTTGACCCGGAACGATGCTTCGTGCAAACTCATACGGTCACATGTCGTCGAACCATAATTAATAGTGCCGGTTATGTCCGGCAGTTCCTATATATATTTTCCAACCATACTTGGGATGCAGATGCAGGAGAGTCGTACGAAGCATCTCGGAAACCGACCCCCGCAACCGGTCGATCGCATGGAACGCGTTGTCGATTCCGAGGAGTGGTCCGTTGACCGACACACTCGGGCAGTTTCGACATCGACGTCGACGGGAACTGGTCGATCTGGAATTGGGTTCCATCACGTCCGGAGGAGCGATTCATGAGCACGGAATCTGACCTCGAACAGGGCATTCGCCAACACATCGGCCAATTCTCACTACACGTCCTGCTGGTCTTCGCCACCGGACTGACCATCGGGTCAGAACGGGCTGTCGTCCCCGTTCTGGGCCGTGACGTGTTCGGGGTCGAGTCGCTACTCGTTATCGGGTCGTTCGTCGTCTCCTTCGGGTTCGTCAAAGGCCTTCTCAACCTCTATGCAGGCAAGTGGGGCAGTGAATACGGCCGCAAACCAGTGCTCGTTCTCGGATGGGCAACCGCACTTCCCCTGCCGGTCATTCTGGTCTTCGCACCGAGTTGGGCCTGGATTACCGTCGGGAACATCCTGCTGGGCGTCAACCAGGCGTTGACGTGGAGTATGGCGATCAACGCCAAGATCGATCTTGCAGGTCCTACGAAGCGTGGATTGGCCGTCGGGATCGACGAGGCGTTCGGGTATGGCGGCGTCGCGGTCGGTGCCTGGATCACGGGAATCATTGCCGGTCGGACGAGCCTCCGGCCCGAACCGTTTTTCTTCCTCGCTGTGGTCGTCGTTCTGGCGTTTCTGATGTCGATCGTCCTGGTCAAGGAGACTGTTCACTACGCGGCGCTGGAGGGTGAGGACGACCATCAGGATGCGAACCTTCCGTTCGGTGAGGTGCTACAACGGGCGACCTACGGCGACCGGACACTGTTCGCCGCGGCCCAAGCAGGTCACATCGAGAAGTTCGTGGACACGCTGTTCTGGTTGGCCGTTCCGCTGTATCTCACCAGTCAGGGCCTCGGGATCGCTGCAGTCGGAGTCGTCGTGGGGATTCACAGTGCGATGTATTTCCTCCAGATCGCAACCGGTGAACTCGCAGATCGTATCGGTCGCCGACCGCCAGTCATCGCAGGAATGGTCATCGCAGGCGCGGGCGTCCTGGGAATGGTACTCGTCGAGGGATATCTGTGGTGGGCAATTCTCGCCGGCGTTTCTGGATTTGGAATGGCGTTGCTCTACCCGAACCTGATGACCGTTCCCGGGGACGCCGCTCACCCGACGTGGCGGGCGACCGGGATGGGTGTCTACCGGATGTGGCGCGATTCCGGCTATGGCGTCGGGGCCATCCTGGTCGGAGTCGCGATGGAATTCGTAAGCGCGGAAGCCGCGTTTTACATGACGGCGATGCTGATGTTCGTCTCGGGGGCAATCGCATACGTCTGGATGGAAGAAACACATCCCGAGTTCGGGACCCACGAACCTCCGGCACCTGGCCCGGGGGAACAGTCCACGACGGTTTCAGGGGATTGAATCGACCGAGTCCTATAGTGGCTATCACCTCTCTCCAGACCGTATCGTCAGGTCACGTTCCGGTACAATCGGTCGGAAAAGCCACTTCTTCCCGATCTGGTATGATATGATACGTCGGTACCGATAGAAACGGTATACATCATAGTCTCGATCATCCCAGTTGATGCCCATTTTCGATACTACAGTTATTGAGAAAAGTACCGTCCGTCAGATGAAATCTCAGCGACCAGAACGCCCTCACCCGTTCATTCCACCATGAAACCCGAGTGGGGTTTTGGCCTGGGCACGTACTGTGACCGATGTTCCCTGCGGAATTTTGATGGGAAGACAATACCACACTACCGCATCGGGTGGTACTCACTTGTGACATTCATTATAGCGGACACGTACACGATCGGAATCGGACTCCACACAATCCCATCCGATTAACCGGAGTGTGTGAAAAATATCCTGTTAATAAGCCCAAACCCGTACGGCGGGGCAGTTCGCTTCCGGTATATCTGAACGCCAACGGCATCTGGAACTATCGCCTTCCGTCATTTTCCGACCACCGTTTCGGTCTTCGACCGACATATCGTCCTCCGAGAGCCGATTCTTCCTTCGAGAGACGTTTCTTCCTTCAAGGGCTGGTTCTTCCTTCGAGAGCTGTTTCGTCCCATTTAAGAGTGCGGCAGGGACTCTCTGGAACATGAATCGGGACGCGGTCGCGGGCTATCTCGAACTCACCCGGCCGGTCAACAGTCTCGTGGCCGGCGTCCTGACCCTGATTGGATCCTTCGTGGCCGGGGGAATCGTGACCCAACCCCTCCACGCCGGTGCTGCGGTGGTGGCGACCTGGCTGGCGACTGCAGCGGGGAACGCGATCAACGATTACTTCGATCGTGACGTGGACCGTATCAACAATCCCGAGCGACCGATTCCACGAGGGTCCGTCGAACCCCGTGGCGCACTCGTATTTAGTGCCCTTCTCTTCGTCGTTGCAGTCGGGTTTGTCCTCACCTTACCACTGATTGCGATTGGAATAGCGACCATCAACTTGCTCGGACTGATCGCGTACACGGAGGTGTTCAAAGGCCTCCCCGGGGCGGGTAACGCACTTGTCGCGTATCTTGGCGGGAGCACGTTTCTCTTCGGTGCAGCGGCCGTCGGAGCGGTTCTCGACGGTGTCGTCCTCTTCGTTCTCGCCGCGCTCTCCACGTTCTCTCGGGAGGTAATCAAGGACGTCGAGGACGTCGTCGGGGACGAGGAAGAAGGGTTGTCGACCCTACCGATAGCGATTGGAGAGCGGAACGCGCTCTGGGTGAGTGTCGTCGCGCTCGTCGGTGCCGTCCTGGCCAGCCCCTTCCCCTACCTCTGGAACCTGTTCGGCCTGTCCTACCTCGTTCTCGTCATCCCGGCAGACGCTATCATGCTCTGGGCCGCCAGACGAAGTTTTTCCGACCCGACCACTGGGCAGACGTGGCTGAAATACGGGATGTTCCTCGCTGCATCCGCGTTTATCGTCGGACGGGTGAGCCTCATCCTCCAGTAATCGGTTATCGTCGACGGTGCCGCCGTCGGTCGAGACTAACGAAAGTCGGTGGTGTGTGTCGAATGGCGTGATTTCTTGGTATTCCATCCCCGTATTTCGTCCGATGCCCACCGAATCCGACGACGAACTCCGGGCGGTTTTCGAGTATGACTCAATCGCGGTGGTCGGGTGCTCGTCGACGCCGGGGAAAGCAGCCCACGACGTCCCGGCCTACCTCGACGAACAGGGCTACCACGTCATTCCTGTGAATCCATTCGCCGATTCGATCCTCGGCCACGACACGTACGACTCAATCGAAGCCGTCGAGGAGGGAATCGACGTGGTGGAGGTCTTCAGACCGAGTGAGGAGGTTCCCGGGATCGTCGATGACGTCCTCGACCGCGACGACGTCGACGTCGTCTGGCTCCAGGAAGGAATAACACACGATGAAGCCGGACGGGACGTCGAACAATCGGGCCGAACCTTCGTCCAGGACCACTGCATGAAGGTCGAACACCAGCGACTCGTTTGAGGAACGTCCGATTGCAGCACGGCTCCCGTCAGGTCTATCGCTGCCCGTTCTTTGTCCTCACAACTGGTGGACTGAGGATCGTCGATCGGACCGAATCGGAGTTCACTGATCGTTTTCCGTCTCTCCGGAATTGATCTCGATATCGACGTCGTTCGCTTCTGCCACCCGTTCCAGGATAATTCGCTGTTCCTCGAGTTCGTCCTCCAGGGTCCCGACCTTGTCGTTCGTCGATTCGATCCGTGATCGAATGCCCTCGAGTTCCTCGCGGAGGTCGCCGATTTTTGCGTAGAGTTCGTCGGCGGTGTCGATCACTTTCTGGAGTTTCTTCGCAGTTCCACCAAGTCCCATATCACCGTCGTCGGGCCCCGAATGTTTGGTCGTTACGGCTTTTTCCCGAACGGTATGGCCGGATTAGATACTGTTAGGCCTCGGGCCCCGGGCGGTAGTCGACCCGAAAGGTCCTTAAGACGGAGTGCTGTAGGTTTCAACGGACTAGACCGGGTGGTTTGGCCCCACTCCCTGCCCGCAATATGGTCATCAGCGGGGGTCGAAAACCGGGTGCGTCCGGACAGACTCCACCGGACCCCGGGAGCCAACGGCGAAGCCTCGTCCTTCGGGGACGACGGTTCCCGGCGGACGCCTGCAGGGGCGTTTCGACCGGGATTCACCGGCGGCACCCCGCCAGGCACGGAAGTGAGCAGCGGACCGCTGGACGGGCGTCGCTCGGAGGGTCGCGGGGTGGAGGAGGCAACCGGGACTATCCGGTGGGGAACGCCGGGCAATCCCGGCCCGTCCGCCTATTCATTTCGGCATCGGCCAGAACGAATACAGGGGACTTCTTAGACGGAAACGTCGGAACCAGCCTCGACGTCCAGGCTGCCGTGTACCACCCGCTGGGGATACGGTATATCGATTCCGGCATCGTCGAGGCGTTCTTTCACCCGCTTTACGTATTCTGATTGGACCCGGACCACGTCCGACCGTCTGGGATCGTCGATCCATATCCGGGCCTGCAGACCGATTGATGAATCACCGAGTTCCGTCAGTCGAACGGACGGCGCCGGTTCGTCGAGGATGAGGTCGTGGTTTCTTGCCTCCTCCACGATTATCGAAGACGCCTCGTCGATGTCGTCGTCGTATCCGATACCGAAGACGAACTTCCGGCGCAACCAGTCGCCGTCGACGGGGTTTTTGATGACGCCGTCGGTCAATTGCGAGTTCGGGACTGTCAACAATTCGTTGTCGAACGTCCGGACTCGAGTTACCCGGAGGCTGATGTCCTCCACCTCACCTTCGTACCCGTCCCATTCGATCCAGTCACCGATGCGAAACGGTTTGTCTGTATAGATAAAGACGCCCGAGACGAAGTTCTTGATCACGTCCTGTAGCGCGAACCCGATCGCGAGCGTCGCCGCCGCGGCGATGGTTGCGAGGGACTGGAGAAAATCGCCGAAGCCAGCAAGCCCGAATGCAACTGCGATCCCCGCGAACACGATGAGCACGTCGAAAAGCCGTTTGATCGGTCGTCTCGCGTGTTCGTCGAGATTCCGTCGCGTGAGCATCTGGTCCACGACGGGTCGTATCAGTGTCTTTCCGGCGAGGTATATCAGGGCGAAGGCGATAACGAACGTGATCGCCGAACCGATCGAATGTGCGTATGGAACTCCGAGGGATTCGAGGAAATTCCCGATCCATCCGGTCTGGTTTGCACCAACCTGTGCGAGGACGGGGCCCACCGCATTGTCGATCAGGAACGCTTCGACGGTCATTTGTGATACACCGCCGTGTTTCCGCGCGTCTCGAGAAGGGTCGCATCCACCCGTTCTTCGATCGCGACCGCGAGTTCGTCAGTATCCTGTTCGCCCCGTGCCGCCCGGAGAAATTTCACTTTCACTAGATCCCGGTCGGCCAACTGGTCCTCGAGTTCGTCGAGTACCGATTCGATTCCGGCCTTCCCCACCCAGACAGTCACGTCGAGGTCGTGTGCCCGCTTTCGATACTCGTCTTTCATGTCAGTGAAAATGCGGCCGATTGGCTTTCAAGGTTTGTGTTTCCCGGCGATCACGTTTTGAGGTTCCCGGCGATCACGTTTTGAGTTCCCGCAATCACGTTTTCTGGTTCCCGGCAATCACGTTTTGAGGTTCCCGGCAATCGGTCTTCTTCACGGCCCGAGCGTTCAGGACGTCTCTTCGTACGGATATCGCGTCTGGGCCCCACACGTACAGGTCACGACGACGTGTCCGTCCTGGGTGCGAACGCGAGCGTTGCGGCCTGGAACGAGATACGAGTCACAGGCGTCACAGGAGAAGCGCTTCAACCGGGTCGGGAGACGCAGGCGATGTCGCTCGGCGATCCTGCGGGCCAACCGGACGTACCGTCGGGCGCGTTCGTCATCGCCCTGTTTTGCGGCGTTTCGGGCGAGTTCCGTGAGACGGTCGATCCGTTCGGCCGCGATCGACATGACGTTCGTTTGCTTCGGGACCGCTCATACATCTATCGTGCGGTCCGTCGATTCGATCAGTAGTGAGAGGACGCAGTGCACAATCGAGGGCATAGCTCCCCCACCACAATCGAGGGCACTGCTCCCCTATCACAATGGCAGGTGGGCCCTACAGTACAATCGAATATACCGATTTCAAGCGGTACTCGAGTCGTGCCGTACCGCTGAATCGAGGTCCATTTGTAATGCGTTTGACTACACGGTTTGTACGATCAGATCGCATCAGCCACGAGTGAATTGGACCTGGAAGCGTCCCGTTCTGGCGGGGAGCCCGGTACTCTGATCGAAAGGTGATGGATATATAGTATGGGGAGAATGAATGAGGGTAGACCGTTAGGCCAGCCACGATGAGGGTCAGTCACTACTTCGAGTGGGAGGAGTACATCACGGGTGGGCACGCCGAGTCGGTCCGTAATCAGCGATCGATCCTTGAGGATCACGGCGTCGAGTACACGACGGCCCCGGATCTCGATGTTGACCTGTTACACCTCAATAACATGGGGCCGAGGTCGATACTGTACGCGAATCGGGCGAAGTCGATGGACGTCCCTGTGCTCATTCACGCTCATCAGACCGCCGAAGATTTCGCCGACAGTTTCGCGTTCTCCGACGTCCTCGCCGGGCCGCTTCGCCCCTATTTAGAATACGCGTACTCCCTTGGCGATCACGTCGTCTGTCCGTCAGATTACAACCGTCGGGTGATCGAGTCCTACACCGACGTACCGAAGACCGTCATCAGTAATGGGTTCGACCCGGCCAAACTCGACGGCTTCGAGGCGTTGCGGGAAACCTATCTTGAGCGGTACGACCTCGATCCACCAGTTGTCTTCAACGTCGGACACGTCATTCCGAGAAAGGGTCTCGAAACCTTCGTCGAAACCGCCCGGGAATTGCCACATCTTGACTTCGCCTGGTTCGGGTATCTCAACCCAACGGGGGGCGTCTTCGATCGTGTCCTGCGGAGCAGGAAAACCGACCGACTTCTCGACTCCGCACCGGCGAACGTCACGTTTACCGGGTACGTCGATGACATTCGGGGGGCATACGCGGCAGGTGACATCTTCTTCTTCCCCACGAAGAACGAGAACGAGGGAATGGCCCTTCTCGAAGCAATGGCCTGCGGGAGGCCGCCGGTGGTACGGGACATTCCCACGTTCGAGTGGCTATCGGACGGAGAGGATTGTCTCAAGGTAGAATCGGACTTCACGGACGCAATCGAAACCATGCTCGAAGAGGAGCGCCGGGAAGAAATCGGGCAGGCCGCGGCCCGCCGCAGTGCGGAATTCACCCTCGAGGCCGTCGGAGATGACCTGATTTCGCTGTATCGACGACTCGGTCGTGATGGGGCAACCTCTTAATCTGCCCCCACCAACGTGAGAGCAATGCCGCCAGCGGTCGCTGCCTTTACCGACACCTATCTGCCCACAGTCAACGGTGTCACCTACACAATAGCCTCTTGGCGCGACCGATACGAGGACCGTGGGGGCCGGATGGACGTGGTCTACCCACGATCCGAATACGAACCGTCGCGGGGAGAGCATCCGGTCCGGAGCCTGCCGTTTCCATTCTACGACGGATACCGTCTGGGACTGCCCGAAATCCCATCTGCAGTAAGTGACATCGACGTCGTCCACGCGCATACCCCCTTTACCGTCGGATTCAGCGGATATCGACTGTCGAAACGGGAGGAGGTCCCCCTGGTCGTCTCCTACCACACCCCGACCCGAGAGTACGCGAATTACGTGGCACCTGATGGACTCGAGGAGGTCATCGGGGAAGCGAGCGACCGGTACGAACGGTGGTTCCTCGCGAACGCCGACCTCGTCCTCGCGCCAAGTGACGTCACCAGGGATTCACTCGAGGGTGATCTCGACGGGGACGTCCCGGTACGGACAGTACCGAACGGCGTCGACGTAAAACACTTCAGACCCGTGAAGACGGGCGGCTTCGACCGGCGGTACGGGATTTCTCACGACCGGACCGTCATCGGATACACGGGTCGACACGGATTCGAGAAGAACCTCGATTCGATACTCGAGGCGGCCGCCTCGCTCGACGTCCAGGTGGTGTTCGGCGGGGACGGTCCCGCCCGATCCCACCTCGAACACCGAGCCAGGGAACTGTCCGTCGATGCGAATTTCCTCGGATTCCTCGACCGGGAGGAATTACCCGAGTTCTATTCGACCCTGGACGTGTTCGTTTTTCCGAGCCCGATCGAAACGGAAGGGCTCGTCGCCCTGGAGGCAAACGCCTGCGGGACGCCGGTCGTCGGTGTCGATCGTGGCGCGCTGTCCGAAACGATCCGGGCGGGGGAAACGGGATACCACTTCGAACCTGGCGACGTCGAGGGCCTTCGATCGGCTATCAGGAAGGTAGTGGCCGACTCGCAGCGACTCAGCGAGCAGTGTCTCAAGAGACGGGACGAGTTAAGCGTCGATACGGCTCTCGACCGTCTCGAGGTGGCCTTCGAAACGGTACTCTAGAGAATCGATCTGGCCTCAGTCGTCTTCGAGCGCGTCGGCGATCCGCTCCAGTTGCTCTGTGGCGTCTTCTACCTGATTCCGAAGGGCTTCGATCTCCCGGGCGAGCCGGATGTTTCCTTCTTCTTCCTGTCCCTGGGCACCGCCCATGCCGCCGGGCCCGCCGCCACCCATCATACCCGACATCATCTGGGCGAAGGGATTGCCACCGCCCATGCCGCCGGGACCGCCGCCACCCATACCGCCGGGGCCGCCACCGCCGCCCATCATTTCTTCCATTCGTTCGCGGCGGCTCTGTTCGTCGTCCTGTCCTTCTGACTCGGCCTGTTCACTCCGCTCTTCTCGGATTTCCTCGACTCGTTCCCGGAAGGATTTCTCTTCGTCCTCTCCGCTCGATTCCTCGTCGGGTTGATCGTCGTCCGTCATGGGCCCGGTTTTGGGGTCCCGGGTGAAAAAGTACCCGCTCTCCGCAAGCGGAGTGTCACTCAGGACTGTGTATCACGAGGCGTTACTCGAACACGCCGAGGCGCGACTGGTGTCGCTCTCCGTCGCCCGTCGGTGCGAGTTCGAATCCGAGCAAGGCGCGCATGTCGACCGCGTAGGTACTGCCACCCCGGTCGAGGACGAGTATCCGTCCCTTCGATCCACGGATCGACCCGCTGAGAAGAGTCGCCTTGATTGGATGTCGCTGGAGGTCGAGGCCATATTCGAACGCGAAATCCTCCTGTGCCTGGTATTCGCCGAGAACGGTTTCCCATGCAGACCGATCGACCGATCGGTGAAGTCCTGCGATCTTCTCATCGATTCGGACCCGGTCGGTGAGATCAGTGGCGATGTTGGATTCGATAGAGCGTGCGATCCGCCCGTTCTGGACCACCTCGATGGTCGCCGCCCTGTCTGCTCCTTGCTCCCTGAGTCGGGTGTCGAGCCGCCACGAGCGAGTCACTCCCACTTTGAACGTATTCGGGGCAAAGGCAGCGAGGTAGATCACGTGCTCCTCGTGACACGCCTCGATTGGCATTGCACAGTTACCTGAGCACCGTGCACAGGGCCACTCGTCCGTGTGCTCAGCACAATACGGTGTCTCGTCGTTCGAGCAGGAGACGTGGGTGTCACCGTCGATGCTCCCGGCACAGTGTCGTCGGGCGAGTCCGAAATCGATCGAAGTGCCCGGCGTAAGCGTCTCTCGAGAAACCTGGCCGTCCTCGGCGAGTTGAAGTGTCGCCGGTGAATCCTCCCCTGCCGTTTCGTACCCGACGACCTGCACGTCTCGCGATTGGGAACCACTGGCTAAATGAATATCGCTCGACAGCCACCGGATGTTCCTCATAACGGTCGAGGACCAGTACTTTTCCTCATCACGTCGAGGTGCGGTACTATCCTGGATATCGATCGATTCATGGAAGTGCCTCTACCGCATCACCAGTCTTCCCCGCCACCATGGTGGTGGTCGTCGCTCCCAATATTTCTATACATAGTCGGAACGTCCATCCGTCCACAGACATTGCCGGGACATCCATCCGTCTCCGGACATTGCTGGCGCGTCCATCCCTCCACGAACATTGCCGGGCCGTTTATCGGTTTCCTACCGGTCGAAACAATCGAAGCGGGTGAACGACGATCCCTTACAAGTACCCTGCGTCGACCAGACGGTTGACCCCTTCACGCAAGCGTTCCGTGCTGTTCGCGTACGAGAATCGGGCGAACCCGGGAGTTCCGAACGCGCTCCCGGGAACGGTAGCGACGTGGGCGTCTTGAAGGGCGTTCGTACACCAGGACTGATCGTCCTCGTCGACGGGTACCATCATGTAGAAGGCACCATCGGGATAGGGCACGTCGACGCCCTCGTCCTCGAACAGGTCGAGGAGGAGATCCCGCCGTTCGTCGAATGCCCCGACCATCTCGTCGACTTCGGACCCGCTCCCTGTGAGCGCCTCGACGCCTGCGTGCTGGACGAAGTTCACGGCAGACGAGACTGAGTGTGATTGAATCTTTCCCGCCTGGCCGACGAACTCCTCCGGCGCCGCGAGGTAACCAAGTCGCCATCCCGTCATGGCGTAGGCCTTGGAGAACCCGTTTATCGTGACGGTCCGTTCGAACATCCCGTCGAGCGTACCGAGGCTCACGTGATCCCGCCCGTAGATGATGTGCTGGTAAATCTCGTCCGCGATGACAGTAATATCGTGATCCACCGCGAGGTCCCGGATCCCCTCGAATGCGTTCTCGGAGTAGACCGCCCCTGATGGGTTGTTCGGCGAGTTGACGACCATCAATTCGGTCTCGGACGAGACTGCCTCGGCGAGTTCGTCGAGGGCCGGTTCGAGCTGGAAGTCGTACGGAGAGAGGTCGATACGGTTCAATTCGGCGCCGGCCATCTTCGCCATCGCCTCGTAGGAAACCCACGCGGGATCGAAGAGGACGACCTCTTCACCGTTCTCGATCAGGGCCTGGAAGGTCTCGTAGAGAGCTTGTTTCGCACCAGGGGTCACGATGACGTTATCGCTCGTATACTCGAGTCCGTCGGCCTGGAGTTTTTCTGCGATGGCCTCCCTGAGCGGCCCGATGCCACTCGACGGAGCGTAACCCGTTTCCCCGGCCGCCAGTGCCTCTTCCAGTGCGTTTTTGATACGGTCTGGTGTATCGAAGTCCGGTTCCCCGACGGAGAGGTCCACGACGTCCTCTCCCGATTCTTCGAGTTGACTCGCGAGATCGCTTACCGCGAGCGTCGCGCTCGGTTCGACCCGTTCGACGCGTTGTGCGTAATTCATAGTTCTTCGACGAGTGTTATCGCGCTCTCGACTGCTTCTCGACCCTTTTCGACCCGCGCGCGAGCCTCGTCCGCGGACATCCCCGGTCCAGTGACTCCGAGTGTCACCGGCGTATCCCGGTCGAGGCTCACGTCGGTCAGTCGCTGGGCTGTCGCGGTGCCGATGACCCGGTCGTGGTCAGTATCGCCAGAAATGATGGCTCCGACGACGGCGACGGCGTCGACGTCGTCCCGGCGCGCCAGTCTGTCGGCGGCCAGGGGAGCGTCGTACGCCCCCGGGATGTGGACGGTGTCGACGACCGTTGCCCCGGCCTCCGTTGCGGCCTCCAGCGCGTGCTCCTCCATCGGTTCGGTCACTGGCCTGTTGAACTCCGCCACGACCAGCCCAAGGGCGACCATACAGAACGCGTCGACGGGGTCTGTCAAAACGGTACCGCTCTTCTCCAAATTCTGCCAACGAATGGTTCAGAGCGTTGCGTCAACGCCCCTCCCCCGCGATAATCCGAAAAGACGTGGACGGCGATATTACGAATGGACGTGGACGACCCCTTTCGTATTGAACACGGGACGATACCGTCTCCCCCGAGCGAACGGAATACGGGGGAGGGAAAAAGGGGTGCGACCAGTCGGTGTACGTGGTGTTGTGTACGATGTCTTCTCGACATTGTCCAACTCATGGAATAGAGTGGGAATGAATGTGTGG
>JBDGTL010000076.1:2957-5379 GCA_042216905.1 Halodesulfurarchaeum sp. | reverse complement strand
GGATTAGAGTGGGAATAGATGACGATTCACTCGACAGGTGGGGACGGGTGTGTCGATTTTCCCAATTATCCTGTCGGAAAGAAGAACGCAACAAAATCGGCAGGCGAACAAGGCATCGAGCACATTGCGGGTCCTCACCCCTTCGTTTCTATGCGCAATTGATCTGTGCTGAAGCCCCACATTCCGGGAGCAATCGTTTTACCTCCCTTCACAATTAGCGGCGAGACGGTATTACTCCGAGTACCCCTCCTGCAGAAAGGTGCTTTCTGTTTCGTACATGTTCATCAGTTCAGTCAGGAACTCCTCGACCGTCTCGTCGTCCTCGAGGTGGTTCGTGATCCGGTCGTGAAGTTCGTCGTCTATCTCGATGCGTGTTCCCATTGTTACAACTCACGCAATAGACAAAGAAGTAATTTCCCCCGGTCGAGAGTGACGAATTGGATAAATGAGATAACGGGATTTCGACGTGGAACGGTCGGTGAAACCTGCCCCGCTGATGTCGGACAATCGTCAGACGACGTTACAATTGTCGAGGTAAAAAATCCGTCTCCTTATACCACCCGGGGGTGAAAGAAGCGGTATATGGCTCGTGCCTCGATCGGCAGGCGAGAGACGCTCGGGGGCATTCTCGCCCTCACGATCGTCGGCCTGCTCGCCCGGCTATTCGCCCTCGGATTTCGGGTCATGCACTGGGACGAGGGCCGGGTCGGCTACTGGATCCTCCGGTACATGGAATCGGGGATTTGGGAGTATCGGGCGATCCTTCACGGTCCGTTCCTGTTTCACGTCAACAAGTACGTCTTCGAGATCTTCGGGGCGACTGACTTCACCGCACGACTGATCGTCGCTCTCGTCGGAGGGGGCCTCCCGCTCGTGCCGTGGTTGTTCAGGGAGCACCTCGAGCGGATCGAACAACTCGCTGCAAGCGGCTTCCTCGCTCTCAATCCCGTCCTTCTCTACTACTCCCGGTTCATGCGGAACGACGTTCTCGTCGCAGGGTTTTCGCTCCTCGCCGTGGCCCTCTTCGTCCGGTTGTGGGATACCGGCCGGACGCGGTATCTCTACGGGGGTGTCTTCTTCCTCGCACTCGCATTCACGACGAAAGAAATCGTCCTGGTGTATCTCGCGGTCTGGATCGGGGCGGCGGCACTGCTTCTCGATCATCGACTCTTCGCCGCCCGGGAACGAGGGGATCGCTGGCAGGCCGAAGCGTTCGATTACCTCGGGAAGATCTATCGATGGGGAAGACGGAACTGGATCCCGCTCGTGATCGCGCTGCTGGAGTTCCTCCTGGTCGTTATCTTCATGTACGCGCCGCGTCCGGATCTCTACCAGGCATTGGGGAACCCCGCCCGGCTTCCGGGGGTCGTACAGGCGGCGACACAGGGCAGTTGGGAGAAACTCGTTGACCTCTGGGTCAAAGGTGGACACGCGCACAGTTACGTCGCGTTTCTCACGGACGCACTGAAACGGACGGCATACACGAGTCTTCCACTTGCCGCGTTTGCCGTCATCGGGTTCGTCGTGGATCGGTATAGCGGGGACCGCCCGCGTGACGTCGTCTCCTTCAGTTTCTACTGGGGATTCGCCATCTTCCTGATTTATCCCGCGATCACGGACATTTCCGCTGCGTGGTCCCTCGTCCACCCGATAGTCCCGCTCGCGATACCGGCAGCGGTGGGGATCCGACTGGTCGTCGACAGGGGACTCGAGGCCCATGCCCAGACCGACTGGATCGGTGTGGCACTTGCCTCCCTCGTGATCCTTGCCGTCGTCGGACAAATCGGGGTGACGGCCATCGAAACGTCCTACCGGAGCCCGCAGGATGAATCGAACCCCCTCGTCCAGTTCGGGCAACCCGGCGGCTACATGCACGAGACCCTCTCCGACGTCGAACGAATCGCCCAGGAACACGAGGGTGGGCCGGACGTTCGATTCTACGGCAAGCACTTTTACATCCCGAACGAGTCCGTCAAAGAGCAATTCCCCTCTCATCCCGACTGGCTCAATCGGATGCCGCTTCCGTGGTATCTGGAACGCGGAAATGCGAACGTCAACAGCACGACGAACATTCAGAACGTCACCGGTGAGGCCCCGGTGATCATCGCGCGAGCGAAACACTACGCCGCGATCGAGCGTCGCGTCGCGGGGTACTCCGACGAAACGTACGAACTCACGGCCACCGATACGGAAACCGTGTTCTTCATCGATCGGTCCTACCTGAACGAGACGAGCGGTCCTTCTTGACACGTGTTATCCTGACACTACTTAATATGGTAGGAGTGGCGTGAACGGAGACTGTGGGACGCGGGGGTGGACGTGGTGTCCGACAATTCTCTTGATGAGGGTGAATTCGTCGACCGGGAGTTCTCTTGATGAGGGTGAATTCGTCGACCGGGAGTTCTCTTGATGAGGGTGAATT
>JBDGTL010000076.1:0-2857 GCA_042216905.1 Halodesulfurarchaeum sp. | reverse complement strand
TTCTCTTGATGAGGGTGAATTCGTCGACCGGGAGTTCTCTTGATGAGGGTGAATTCATCGACCGGGAGCAATGAGTTACGCGGGGAGTAACTGATTCCTCCGTCGCAACTTACCCACGATACGTCGTCGATATTCGTGATTGGTACGTTTCAATTCACAAATTGAGGATTAGCACGTATCAATTCACAAATTCGGAGACTGGTACGTACCATTTCACAAACTTCGGGATAGACACGTATTGCTACAAAACTACAGAGTCAGGATCGATTGATTTTGTTTGAATTACTACCGCTCAAACCACGGCCAAAAATCCTCGTGATTTCCCCATCAACATTGGATTTCAATTAGGTAGATAACTGAGAGATCCACCAATCACGGGACAGTCGGACGGGACATCAATCAATATTGGACAGTCGATTGGGGGATCAACCCACCTGGGACAATCGAATGAGGTATTCGGTCACCCGGGACAGTCGAATGAGGTATTCGATCACCCGGGACAGTCGAGTGATTCACACACCCGGAACCTGGCTTCCGAGGACGAACCCTGACATTTCACAATTATGCATAGTTCCGATCCCGCTCGGGAATATTTATACGCCGGTATCCACAACGAGGAGACGCGGATGACGATACCCGTACCAGGAGCGACGATCGGCGTCGTGGGTGGCGGCCAACTGGCTAGAATGTTGACAGAGGCGGCCACACCGCTCGGCGTGGACGTGATCGTCCTCGATCCGACCCCCCAGTGTCCAGCCTACCCGCCTGCACGCGATCAGATCGTCGCCGATTTCGACGACGAAGAGGCGATCCGATCACTTGGCGAACGCGTCGACATGTTGACCCTCGAGATCGAGTTGGCCGACCCAGCGGGTCTCGAGCACGCTCTCGAGGAGACGGGAACACCGGTGCAACCCTCCCCGGAAGACCTCCGGATGACCCGCGACAAACTCGTCGAGAAATCTCGGTTCGATTCGGCCGGAATCCCGGTGCCAGCGTATCGGGAGATCGATTCCGTCCCGGACCTTGAGGAGGCCTTCGGGGCTCTCGGATCGGCACTCATGGTGAAGGCTCGCCGCGGGGGGTACGACGGCCGGGGAAATCACGTGGTCGAAACCGTCGAGGATGCAACTGACTACTTCGGCACGATCGACGGTCTCCTCGCCGAGCAGATGATCGACTACACCCGGGAGTTGAGCGTCATCGGTGTTAGCGGGGCCGACCAGACTGCCACCTTTCCCGTCGGCGAAAACATCCACGAAGCCGAAATCCTCAGGCGGACCGTCGTTCCGGCGAGGACGAGGGATTCAGTCGCCACGCGTGCAGAAGAAATCGCCACGGACGTCCTCGATGAACTGGATGGACGTGGCGTGTTCGGAATCGAACTGTTCGAGACGGCCGACGGAGAGGTCCTCGTCAACGAGATTGCGCCCAGGCCTCACAATTCAGGCCACTACACTATCGAAGGTGCCGAGACCTCGCAATTCGAGCAACACGTCAGGGCAATCCTGGGATTGCCCCTCGGTTCGACGGATCTCGTGTCCCCGACAATGATGGGGAACCTCCTCGGCGACGTCGACACCGAACGGCCCGCCTCACTGTCGGGCCTACCGGAGACTCTCTCCGTCCCGGGTGCACACTTTCACTGGTACGGGAAGCGAGAGGTCCGTCCCCTGCGGAAAATGGGCCACGTGACGACCACCGGCCCGGATCACGAGTCGAATCGAGACGTCCTCGATCGTGCACTGTCGCCGCTTACCTTCGAGTGACGTCGACCGATTGACAACCGTCGAGTGACGAACGAACACGTACCACGCAATTTACGTATGACAACGGTAGCAGACCTCATCGACCTGTTCGAGACCGAAGCGGAGCGAGACCGTCCGGCCGGGGATCGGCCAGACGTGGGAATCATCATGGGGAGCGACTCGGACCTCGAAACGATGGCGGGGGCCTCGGAAGCGCTGACCTCGCTTGGATTCGAGGAGGTGACGGACTACGATGATCCGCCGGACGCCCGGTTCACGTTCGAGACCTGGGTCGTATCCGCCCACCGCACCCCGGACCTTATGTACACCTACGGGGAGACGGCAGCAGATCGTGGCCTCGACGTCATAATCGCCGGGGCCGGGGGGAAATCCGCGGACCTCCCGAACATGACCGCCTCCATTGCATACCCACTCCCGGTCATCGGGGTCCCGGTCCAGGAGAAGTCGGTCGCTTCCGTGATCGGGATGCCAACCGGAGCCCCGATTACGGCCGTCGACGCGGGAAAATCGTTCAACGCAGCACTCTCTGCGGCACAGATCCTGTCCCGATCGTCGACGGAACTCAAGGACAGACTGATGGAACTCCTCGAGGACCGCCGGGACGGCGTCGCTTCGGTCTCGATGGATTTGCATCGGACCGGGACGAGTGCATTCCGCGAGCGACAGGAGTGAGCACGGTCGGTGAGTAAAGTGACGGATGGACACGAACGAGAACGGATACAGTCGTTCGAGCGTCGGTATCGACAGGAAAGCGGATACCGGTCCGGAGAGGGTCACTATCGAACGAACCAGGACGTGAATTCGCCATTGGTATATTAATAATAACAATACAGATATGTTTACGGTATTTTTAGGCAATTTCGAATTTCGAATGTAATAATTCCGGAAAACGAAAATCCCTCGTCGGTTAGCACCGTGAATCGTGTCTGATTTCAGTGAATTCGTTGCCGAGTGACTGATGAACCTCGTCCGAACACCCAATCCCATTTGGAGATCATATTCGTTACCCGATTCGTAATCGGATTAATCGTCCAGTTACCTGATTACCGCGACGGTTCAGTTACCTGATCACGGCAACCGTCCAGTCA
>JBDGTL010000107.1:0-18983 GCA_042216905.1 Halodesulfurarchaeum sp. | reverse complement strand
GAAATCCGTCCACAACACGGAGTGGACGTCGATACCAGCACGGGGGTATATCCAGCACCGGGGTATGTCCAGGACCCGGGTATGTCCAGCACCGGGGTATGTCCAGGACCCGGGTATGTCCAGATACGTCGTCTGCGGCTCACACCCTCTCAGCTCGTGGGGTGAAGGCTCGGGCACGTGAGAAGGACCGGGTGTTTCCGCGGACGACCAGGGTTCGATCGTTTCGTGGGGATGGCGTCCTGTGGCTCATAAGACTTAATGGCGAGCCGAGTACGTGTACTATATAATGGCTTTTGAGGAATTGCTCGAGGACCCGGTCGTCCAGAAGTATCTCAACGAGTTGGTGGGGCCGAAAGGGATGCCTGTGGCCGCGGCCCCACCGGACGGCGAGGTGACTGACGAGGAACTCGCCGAGCGACTGGGACTCGAGTTAAACGACGTCAGGCGGGCGCTTTTTATCCTGTACGAGAACGATCTCGCAACGTACAGACGCGTCCGGGACGAGGATTCGGGATGGTTGACGTATCTCTGGACCTTCGAGTACGACCACATCCCGGAGAATCTGAGAGACGAGATGGAACGGCTCCTCGAGGCGCTCGAGGAGCGACGTGAGTACGAACAAGACAACGAATTCTACCTCTGTGAGACCTGTTCGGTGCGGTTCGAGTTCACCGAGGCAATGGATCTCGGATTCGAATGCCCCGAGTGCGGCTCCGAGGTTGTCTCGATGGAGAACGACCGTCTGATCACTACCATCGACGACCGGGTGGAGTCCCTCCGGGTCGAGTTGGGGAAGACGGCATAATGGTCGTCCTCGCGACCAAGGTGTACGTCAGCGGTGAATCCAGACGACGAGCGATCGATTCGCTCGAAACCCTCGTCGCCGACGCCGTCGATGAACTTACCGTGACTGTCGATATCGGAATCCGCCACGACGATTTTCCCTCGGTGACGATCGAGGGACCCGACGCGACCGTTGCGCGAAATCTGCTTCGGGACGAATTCGGGGAAATTACACCAGAGGGATCGGCGGGCGATATTGCCTACGGGACACTCGAATCCTGGGACGAAGACGGCTTTGTCCTCGACGCAGGACGTGAGGTCCGCATCGTGCCTTCGGACCTCGGACTCGGCACCGGCACTCCGTCCCAGGTCAGGACGCGGTTCGGTCTCGTCCAGCACGTTCCCCTCCGGTTCGAACCCGGTGATTCCCCATCACTCGCCCCGGTCGAGCGCGACCGCCTGTTCGACTGGACCCGCGAGACCGGTGGCCGGGTGAACGTGAACAGTGCGACTCGGTCGCAGGTCCGCGCCACGGTGAACAGGGCCGGACACGCAAAGGACATCGTCACGGTCGAACGACTCGGGCTACTCGAACAGAGTGTTGTCTGCCGCGAGGGAACCGATTCTCCCGGACTCCTCTCCAGCATCGGTAAGTACCTCCAGTCCGAAATGCTCGCCGTCGTTCCATGAAACGCTGGCTCGCAGTCGGTGGCCTCCTCTTCATTCTCGTCCTGGCCGGGTGCAGTGGTGGCGTCGTCAGCGAGCAGGCGCTCAACGCGTCCGCCACGTATTCGTGGGACACGGAGGCGACGGTTCACGTCAACGTCACCCAGGGAACCTATCGAGCGGTGTACGATCTGGACAATCAGTCCCGAGTCGAACTGTTCCAACGCGGGGACCTCGGAGACGAGAATCCGCTCCCGATCCGGGCTATCAAATTCAAGTACCGGAACGGGACGGTCGTTGACGCTTCGGCCATTACGGTCTCCGAGACGGATTCACGAACCGTGGTGGAACTCCCGAGTCCATACGGGAAATTCGCGTACACCGCACGATTTAGCACCGGACAGGTATTCATCCCGACCGGAGTGAAAGGCTCCTACGAGGTGGTCCTGCCGCCCGGTGCCAGGATGGGCATTCCCATTATCAGCGTGGCCGAACCCGGTGGGTACGAGAAGACCCTGCGAAACGACCGTGTCCACCTCAGATGGGAGAATCCATCCCGAGATGCGATTACAGTCTCGTACTACTACCAGCGGGACCTGTATCTCTTCGGCGGCCTCCTCGGACTCCTGGTCCTGGTGGCGATGGCTGGCGCAGTGTACTTCAAAATACAACTCGGATCGCTCGAGTCAGAACGCGAAGACGTCGACGTGGAAGAGGAAACCGATTGATGGAAAGCGGGTACGGGATTGATGGACGGACAGCGGTATCGAATGACACCGTCAGGTGAATCGCACGTGATGGAGGCAAGGTCCGTCATCGAATGGTTGTTTAAACGCCCGCCGCCCAACTCCAGATGATGGATGCCGCATTGCTCACGGTGGGCGACGAGTTACTCGCCGGTGAGACCGAGAACACGAACGCCTCGTGGCTCGCGAGGCGGCTCCGCGAACGGGGCGTGGACCTCAGGCGCATCGTGGTCGTTCCGGACGACATAGCGGCCATCGCGGACAGCGTCTCGTCGCTCTCGGCCCGGTACGACGCCGTCCTCGTCACTGGTGGGATCGGTCCGACACACGACGACGTTACGATGGAAGGCGTCGCCGAGGCCTTCGACGTTCAGATGCTGGAGCATCCCGATGCCCGCGCGTATTTCGAGAACCACACCGAGTACGCTGCCGAGGAACTGGTCGCGGGGACGGGAGACCTCCCGGCAGGTGCGAGATTGTTACCGAACGACGAGGGCGTTGCGCCCGGCGCCGTGATGGAGAACGTCTACGTCCTTCCGGGGGTCCCCGAGGAGATGCGGTGCATGTTCTCTCACGTCGAGGAAGAGTTCGCTGGAACCCCGGTACGGACGGCCACGGTCCGCACGGACAACCCGGAGAGCGCCCTCATCGAGGTCCTGGCCGAACTCCGGGAGCGATTCGACGTCAGTGTCGGGAGCTATCCGGGAGAGGAAGTCACGATCAAGATACACAGCCCGGACCGGGAGGAAACCGAACGGGCGGCTGCCTGGCTCGCGGAACGAGTCTGAGCAACCCGTCAATCATCGGTAGAAGTAGCGGATCCAGATGACGGTGAGAATGAGGCTCAGGAGCGCCACCATCCACCCGATTGCGTTCACGGGTAACTCGTTTCCCGCACTGAGGACGATCATACACTCACTCTGAATCCGGTCCCATTTAATAGTTGACCGGAAGAACGTACGTTCCGGGCCGACCGATTCGGTGCGTTCGATTCGGACTGGACCGGTTTCTGTGGTACCGGATCGTCGGATCGAATACTGGGCGAAGTCAGATTTGTGAAACCAGGCGTGTGAAACCAGGCTTGCGAAACCCGACTAGCTATACTTGACTGGCGAAACCCGACTGGCTATACCTGACTGGCGAAACCCGACTGGCTTTTTCCTGCGGACGGGGTAGGCCACACGTATGAGACGAATCGGGTTCGTGATCAATCCAATTGCGGGAATGGGTGGGCGGGTCGGATTGAAGGGGACTGATGGTAAGGTGGCCGAGGCGAGGGCACGGGGGGCCGAACCCCGCGCACCGACACGCGGCAGTGACGCCCTCGAGTCCCTGGCGGCACAGGACGAACCTGTAACCCTCCTCACCTGGGATGGACCGATGGGTGCGGATGCGGCCGAGTCAGTGGATATCGAGCACTCGGTCGTGGGAAGCCCCGACGCCGAGGAGACGACAGCGGCGGACACGCGACAGGCGGTTGTTGCGTTCGTCGAGAACAAGGTCGATCTGATCCTGTTCGTCGGTGGGGACGGGACGGCGGTCGACGTCGTCGACGCACTCGAGGAACTAAGTGCGTCCGTCCCGGTACTTGGAGTACCTGCGGGAGTCAAGGTCTTCTCGTCGGTGTTTGCGGTATCGCCGGAAGCCGCTGGACGGATTGCGGCGACGTACGAGTCGACCGAGTTGCGGGAAGTAAACGACATCGACGAGGACGCCTACCGGGAAGGGGAGGTAAAGGCGGAACTCCGGGGGCTTGCGAGCGTTCCGGTGGCAGAAAACCTGCAATCGTCGAAACAGGTCCTCGGCGGGAACGTCGAATCACTCGCGGCCGGGGTGGCCGAGGACGTGCGCCCGGGAGTCACGTACGTCCTCGGTCCGGGAGGGACACTGAGCGAGGTCAAACGGGCTCTCGGAATCGACGGTTCACCCCTCGGGGTCGACGTTTATCGCGACGGCGAACTCGTCCTTCGGGATGGATCGGCGGCCGAGATTCTCGACGCTCTCGGGGAGGATAACGTCATCGTCGTTTCTCCGATCGGTGGGCAAGGCTTCGTTTTCGGGAGGGGAAACGACCAGTTGTCTCCCGCGGTCATCGAGGCCTGTGATCTCGGAATCGTCGCGTCCCGGGAGAAACTGGACTCGACCGGCGTCCTCCGCGTGGATACGGGCGATCCCGATCTGGACCAGTCGCTTCGAGGATGGGTCAAGGTACGAATCGGTCGATACGAACGACGGATGATGAAAATAGTGTGAACGCCGCACAGGTGGCGCACGATCTCTTCTGCTGATCGATCGGCCATTCCATACATGGGACGTGGCGATTGGACATTCCGATAGGTGAGGAATCTTCGGCATGCAGATAGGTATAAATATTGACAGTTCTCTCGGCGATTAATATAAGGTATATTCCTTAAATCGAGTTCTATCCGTGTAAGTCAAAGATAGATTAATTACCCTTAAACAAATACCGGTGTATATGGACACCAGGAAGGTACAGCGACTGGGGCCCTCCACGTTGGCAATGACGCTGCCCGCCGCGTGGGCCCGCGAACACGACGTCTCGAAGGGCGACGAGGTGGCCGTTCGGGAAAGTAGCAAGGGGACACTCACCATAACCCCGGAATCGACCCGTCGGGAGGAAAGCGAGGCGACGATACACGTGGAAGGGATCGATGCAGGCGCCGTGGAACGGGCCATCATCGCACAGTACGTGCTCGGTCGGCGGATCATTCACATCCGTGCGGAAGAGACCCTCGGGAACCAGCACATCAACGCGGTATACAGTGCCGAGACGCAGTTGATGGGACTCGGAGTTATCGAGGAAACGCCGGATCGGATCACGATTCGCTGTTCGGTCGACCCGGAGGACTTCACCATTTCGAATCTCGTCGAACGCCTCGAGAATACGGGAAGTACCATGCGTGGAGAGGCCCTGAAGGCACTGGCCCACGACAATATCGATCTCGCGGAACGGGCGCTGAACAGGGAACGGCAGGCCAACAAGATTTTCGTCCTGCTCCTCCGTCTCATTTACACCGCGTACCAGAATCCCAGTCTGGGCCGGGCCATCGGCCTCGAGGACGGATTTCCGCTCATCGCCTACCGATCCGTGGCGAAGAACCTCGAGTTGACCGCGGACAACGCGGAGGACATCGCGGAGATCGTACTCGACGCCGACGTCCCGCGACTCGGTCTCGACGACGCGACGATCGGGCAGATCCGCGATTTCAACGACAGCGTCGACGAACTTACGCCACTCGCCGTCGAGGCAGTCGTCGAACGCGATTTCGAGAAGAGCCTCCGGGCGAAGGAACTATTCCGGGACTTATCGGACCGGGAATTGACCCTTCTCCGGGAGTTGCCCGCGATGGACAACAAGCACCTCCTCCAGGTCCGGGAGGTTCTCGTGTCCCTCCAGCAAACCGCTCAGTACGCCGTCCGGAACGTCGAAATCGCGGCCAACCTCGCGCTCAACGAGGAATCCGAATACACGACGATCCGTTAGTCGGCGGTCACCTGGGCTGATTGCGTGGTTGTCTCCTCGGTTTTTTCGGCAATGAGCGGATTCCGTGATGCGAGCGAGCAGGCGAACGCAGGGTGCTCGACGAAATGCCTGAGTAGCATGTGCCGTCGCGAGCCGGTAATCCCCGAGCGAGTAATCGCCTCGGCGTCGAACCGGTCGGGCAATCTCTCGAAGAGTCGCTCGAGTTCGTCGAAACTCTCGAACACTGTCGAGTTCCCAGTGGCTTCGGCCCCGCGGCGTTCGACGACGTACCGCCCGTCGCTCCTGAACTCCCCTGCCGTCCTGAAGAACTCCTTTCGGGCCGAGAGTGCCGCCTCGACCTGTTCTTCCAGTTCGACGGCCGTCTCCCTGTCCAGTTCGTGTTCGTTTCCGTCTATCGAAAGGACGAACGTGTTGCCACACCGATCGATAGAAATCGTGTCGTTACTCCCCGAGAACGCGACCAGAAGCCTGGTGACTTCCTGCCATGAATGGGAGAAACGCCTACACGATAATAAATGTGCCCATCAGGGAGGCATGGGAAATTCTCGGATCGCTGGGATGGTAATTCTTGAATCGCTGGGATGGTAATTCTCGGATCGCTGGGATGGTAATTCTCGAATCGCCGGGATCGTAATTCTCGGATTGCGTGGGTGGTACCTCGAATCGATCGCGTGAGAATTTCACGAGGTGGTCCCCGATTGACGGAGCAATGGTGATTTCGCCCCTGAAGTTAATAGTACCGAGCGGAAGAGTTCACTCATGGCGAGGGCCACGATTGAGACCGACATGGACCTCGGTATCGCTATATCACTTGGAATAGTGACAATCATGGCGAGTGGCGTGCTTTACGTCTCGGAGGGATTGTCCGGAGCCTACGGATTCGGGGCGGCGGTCCTTACGGCGTCGCTCCTCGTCGTTATGTTGCACGTTTTCGACGCCCGTCAGTAACGGGCTCGGATTGCAAATATGGCAGGATAACGAGTGTCTGACGGATGTCTTACGTCGGTGGTGACAGACCATGGGTGGTACCTGAAAGGTTAAATTCATCGAGAACAAATAGTCACACTAATGAGCGACTTCACGGAGGAAGAACGCCAAATACTGGATTACCTCCGGGAGAGCGCTATGCGTGGTCAGAAGTACTTCCGGGCCAAGAACATCGCCGATGCGTTGGGGCTCTCCTCGAAACAGGTCGGGGTCAGGTTACCCCGACTCGCCGAAAAATCGGACGACGTGGATATCGAGAAGTGGGGCCGTTCCCGTTCGACGACCTGGAAGGTTGAGCCGGCGTAAACGGGGTCTTTTTTATCGATACCGGGGCAACGTCGCCGTATGAGCGTCCGGGTTCAGCGACGATTCACCGTAGCGGCGTCCGTTTCGGACGTGTGGGATTTTATCTCAGATCCGACGGCTCGTGCCCGTGCGATCAGCGTCGTCGACCGATTCGAGCAACGCGGGGAGACGACGATTTGGTACATCGAACTCCCGATCCCGCTCGTCCGGAAAACGATTCGGGTCGTCACGCGAAACGAGGAGGTGGATCCACCGGAATACGTCAGGTTCACCGGTTCGTCGAAGGCGTTTACGGTGGAGGGCGAACACACTATCCACGAATCGGACGACGGCGACGTATCGGTCGACAATGTATTCGTGGTCGAGGGGAGGGTCCCGGGCGTCGAGACGTTCTTCCGGCGCAACCTCGACAGCGAACTGGATAACCTCGAACGAGCCATGAAGTCCGCAATCCGGAATGAGTGACCCTCGACAGTGTGCGGTTCCGAATTCCCGCAGGCCGTAATGGTCGGGCAGCCTCCTTACGACCCAGTTTCGAATAGCCAACGGATGCATGCCGCACAATGAACCACGGCTGGAAACTGCTCTCTATTCTCGCTTCCCGATTTCTGGCCGTGTGATTCTCGGTCGAACAAGTTTATAAGGCCTGAACGGATAGGCAAACTCGCCGGCCGAAGACGCTTTTCTCGTCGCAGGCCGGCATGGACATCGGCGGACACGACTTGCGGTCGAAATCGGGCGCGACCGCGCGGAACCCACCCCTTCCCGCCTCCGCTCTTCCACGTTTCGGTCCACCTCGCCCGCCCTTTCGGAGTACCACGCTTCACCACACACTACTGGTATGTGCAAGCCGGTTACACACTCCTGATGATACCGACAACTGCGTGACAATCGACAGAGTTCACAACCCTCACTGGACCTGGCCCGAATCAGTTCCGTGCGACTTTCGACATCTCGCCTTTGACCGCCGCAGCGTCGAAATCGTGGTCTGGCCTGATATTGACGAAGTCGAGGAAGTCGATGGCGTCGAGTAGCACCTGGACTGGATACTGATCTCCGGCCGCTTCGACGGCGCGTCTCGCACCGACCAGGGGTTCGACTGCGGCGAGCGCCGAAGCCAGATCGTACCCTCTTGCGTCAGCCATCCGCCCCTCGTTGACCGCTGTCGCGTCGATGAAGTATATCTCACCGTTCCGGACCAGGACGTTCTCCGACCTGAGGTCGCCGTGGGCCAATCCGTGATCGTGCATCGTCGCCAACGCCTCGAACAGGGAATCGACGAGTGGGTCGATTTCATTCTCGGGAACATCGTCGAGACGAGAGATCCCGTCGAGGTATTCGAGGACGAGAACTCCCATACCGGACACCTGGAACGCTTCGATCGGTTCGGGGGCGTTCAATCCGATTTCCCGCATTCGCCTGGTCGCGTCCACTTCGTGTCTGGCCATCTCCAGGGGGCTCTCGAACCGCTCGAAAAACCCCTCGGTACCGCTTGATACCGCCCCGAGGTTCCGCGCACCGGTGAACACCGTATGAACGATCGCGTTCTGGCGGGAGACGATCTTCAGAAACAACCGATCGTTCACCACACACGGGGTCGAAAGCCAGTTATTCTCGTCGAAAAATTCGACGCGGAGGACAGGCTGGTCGTATCGGGTTGCGAATTCGCGGCAGATTACCTCGAGTGTCTGCCAGGACACTCGCCCCCGAACAAATCGTCGAACGACCATCGTCCGATGGAAGGAGCCACCGGAAGAAAACACTTCGCCCGAGACTCACGATGGGCATCTGGCGGTGGCACCACCTGGCGCAGTCACGTATCGTCAGATCGGCGGTTTACGATTCGATCGATGATATCCCCGGTCGAGAGCAACTCGCCCTCGTACTCCGGTTCCCGACCGCTCGCTCGGCGGACCGCACAGTCGATGTCCCGGTTGTCGAGTTCCCTCCGGATCGGCTCCACGTCGTGATGCTGATCGAAACCCAGGACGATGACGTCCGGCTGTAGCTCCTCGATCGGCTCGAAGATGTCGTCCGGATGCCCGACCCGGGCCTCGTCGACCATCTCGAGCGCCTCGACTACGTCACGTCGCTGTCTATCCGGGAGAATTGGGGGTTCCTTGTGCGTGACGTTCGACCGACGGGCGACGATCACCGTGAGGTGGTTCCCCATACTCGCCGCCTCGGAGAGGTAGTGCACGTGGCCCGGGTGGATGATATCGAACGTTCCCTGTGCGACGACGCGCGTCATTTTTTAGAGTTCCTCGTCGATATCCGCCTGCGTGAAGTCGAAGAACGATTCTGGATCCGGGAGGCGCACGTCGATGACGTCGAGTTCTGTCGGATCACCACTCCTGTCGAAGGCTCGCCAGTCCGCTGGGCCGTACGGGGCACCGATGATGACGTGAACCGACCCGGTACTGAACGTTCCCATGTCCTCGTCGCTCGGCTGGAGGACGCCATTCGGGTGCGAGTGCACTGATCCCACCGTCCTGAAATCGTTCGGGACCATGTTCGTCTGGAGCGAGGCGGAGACGGGGCTCGTTTCCGTTCCCGGTATAACGAGAACGTCGGTCACGACGAGACCGGAATCCCGGAGGTCCAACTCCGAGGCCTTCGTTCCCCGCATTATCCCCAGGTACTCGTCAGGATGAGCGTCCTTCGCGGCCTCGCGTGCGAACGTGAGTGCCTCCTCGGCGATCCCGAGGACGCGAGACCGCGCTCCTCGTGGCATACCGGATGCTTCACGGTCGGGTGATGCTAAGCGTACCGGTTCACCACCGCGAACCCGTAAGGGGTAAACCCGGCCTCGCACAACCGACGGGCAATGACTACCGAATCTTCGTCCGAACCGAATGTTCTTCCAACGGTCATTTCTCTCGTTGATGATTGTACGATGGCCGACGTCGAACCCGGCGAATACTACCTTGCAACGGTGAATGGGGTCGTGGAGTACGGGATATTCGTCGACCTCTCGGAGAACGTCTCCGGCCTCGTCCACGAATCGGCGCTCGATCGGGAGTACGACCTCGGCGAGGAACTCGTCGTCGAACTCGTCGACGTCCGGGAGAACGGGGACGTGAGTTTCGAACCGCTCGACGTTGAGGAGTACCGGATCGAGGAACGGCCGGCCTCCTACGACCGGACGGCCGTGAACAACCTCGATCGCCGTATCGGTGAACACGTCCACCTCGAGGGCGAGGTCGTCCAGATCAAACAAACCCCGGGCCCGACTATCTTTGCCATCAGAGACGAAACCGGGACCGTCCCATGTACTGGGTTCGCAGGAGCTGGAATACGAGCACACGAATCGGTCAGTGTGGGGGAGATCGTGCACGTTGCTGGAACGGTCGATACCAGGGACGAGGGGATCCAGGTAGAAATCGAGACACTCGAACGTGTGGAGGGGGAGGACGCGTCGAACATCGCCGATCGACTCGAGGCGGCGACGACGAAAACGGCCACCCCGGAGTCGGTGTCCCCACTCGTCGACTGGCCTGCTCTCGAGGGAATGCTTCCCGAACTCGAGGCAGTCGCCACCCGGCTCCGCCGGGCCATTCTCGAAGGGCAGCCGATCCGCATTCGTCATCACGCCGACGGCGACGGGATGTGTGCAGCGGCCCCAGTCCAACTGGCACTCGAGCGTTTCGTCGATCGGGTCTATGAAAACCCCGACGCCACGCACCACCTGCTCAAACGCTTGCCGAGTAAGGCCCCGTTCTACGAGATGGAGGACGCCACGAGGGATTTGAACTACGCACTCGGCGACCGCGACCGGCACGGGCAGAAACTTCCCCTCCTCCTGATGCTCGACAACGGGAGCACCGAGGAAGATACGCCGGCGTACCGAACCCTCGATCACTACGACATTCCGGTCATCGTGATCGATCACCACCACCCGGACCCCGAGGCGGTGTCCCCGTACGTGGATACCCACGTCAACCCGTATCTCAATGGCGAGGATTATCGAATCACGACCGGGATGTTGAGCGTGGAACTCGCTCGGATGATCGCACCCGACATCGAGGACCAACTCGAACACGTCCCCGCCGTGGCCGGGTTATCGGACCGCTCGAAAGCCGGGGCGATGGACGACTACATCGACCTCGCAACTGAGGCTGGCTACGAAGAGGCCCACCTCCGACGAATCGGTGAAGCACTCGACTATCTCGCGTATACCCTGGGATACGACGCCGGACGCCACGTCATCAATGACGTATTGGGAATCGAACCGAACAGTGGGAATTCCCACGACCGAGTCGTCGATTTCCTGGCCGAGAAGGGTCGCGAGGCGATCGAGTGGCAACTCGAATCGGCGGATTCACACGTGGTACACGAACGGGTCGCGAACGGTGCCCACCTGTATCGACTCGATCTCGAGGAGTTCGCACATCGCTTTTCGTATCCAGCACCCGGAAAAACGACCGGAGAACTCCACGACCGGAAGGTGGAAGCGACGGGCGAACCGGTCATTACGATCGGATTCGGCCCGGACTTCGCCGTCCTCCGGAGCGACGGTGTCCGCCTCGATATTCCGGAAATGGTCTCGGCGCTCAACGAAGAACTGCCGGGTGCTGGTGTGAGCGGCGGTGGACACCTCGTGGTTGGAAGTATCCGATTCGTCCCGGGAATGCGCGAGGAAGTTCTCGATGCACTCATCGAAAAGATGGCTGCGGCCGAAATCGACGAGGACCTCAGAAGCACGCTCGACCGGTAACCCCTACCGTCGCGGCGGCCCGAACCCGCGTTGACGTTCGGATTCGAACGTCGCGTGCATTCTGGCGAACCCGAACGCGACAGAGACTGCCAGGAAACCCGTCGCCAATACGATAACGGGCACTCGATAGGCCGCTCCTCGCCAGTCCGCACGAAAGATCCGACGATAATACCGGGCGACCGACCGGTCGTCCACCAGGACGGCCACCTCCCGGTTCTCGGTCAGTGAGTGCGTGTTCCAGTTGATACTTCCGACGAGGGTATATCGACCATCGACGATCAGACCCTTGTTGTGAGAATACTCGAAACGCGACCGGGGTTCGGTTAATCTGGCGGAGATGGGAAGGTGTTGTGTTCGTGACAATTCGCGAATCCACCTGAGGAATCGTCGGTTTTCCGATTCGACGAACCATGCCCCGGACACCAGTATCCGCACCCGAACGCCTCGACGGGCGGCGTCGATGGTCTCGTTGATCACGGCGCTCTTGCGTTCGATTCCGACCTGCTGGATCGTTATCGATCGGTTCGCGTGACGGATTCGCCTGAGGATTGCGTCTTTTGCGTTGTCCGGTGCGACGAGCACAGTCGCCGAATTGACTTCCGTCCTGACCGAGTCAAACCGGCTCGGAAACGAGGCAGTACTCGGGTCAGCGGGTTGAAACGTACTGGGTTTTCCCCGACTCCAGGAACGGGTTGAGTTCCACCTCGAATCGGCGACAAAGACCCGTGCAAGTTGGTCAGCAAGGCGTTCGTTTTCGAGGACGATCCCCCATCCCCTCGACCCGTGCCCACCGGCACCACCGGGTTTCCAGTTCTCCGACGTGACGAGTATCCTGTCGTCGACCACTGCGTATTTTGCATGATGGTAGTCGTACCTGGCGCGGTCGCCTCCCATGACCCGGACCGGGACTCCAGCGTCGATCAGATGCTCCATTTGTGTTGCCTGTATTGCTGACATTCCCCCGACTGGTCCCCCTTCGATTAGTACCCGGACGTCGACGCCACGACGCTTCGCAGTTCGAAGGTCCTCGACGAGAACCGAATCACTGAGCGTATAGCCGCCCAGAAACACGCGATGGGACGCCCCTTCAATGACTCTGCGAATAGGCCTGTTCGAATCGGGAAGGACGAATGCCGTCGAGTCGACCTGTCGGGCCGTTACCGTCCCGAAATCCGTCCGGCCAATGGGCGTGAATCGTCGGCCATCGAATCGTTCTGCCTCTCCAGCATTTCGATATGACAGTGTTGCCACTGTCCGGTTGTGTCGGCGGAGCGTGACGGTATCACCACTGTTGCTCAACGAGAGAAACGAGGAAACCGTATAGACGGCATAGTCCGTGAATTGTCGCGGTATTCTCGCAACGCCTCCGATCGCCACAGTTCCCGAGGAGATGTTCTCGAGGGCCACCGAATCTTCCCCGTCCGTCAGCGTGAGACCGGTCGTATTCGTTCCAGGTGTCGAGTGAACCACGATAAATTCCCCGACATCACCATCGGTCGCAGGGTTCGGATAGATCCACTGTATCGTCACATTACCCGACGTCGCCAGCAACGAGAGTAGCAGAACCCGTACCAGCACGAGTGGCGTTTGGACCACTACTCCTTATGAAGTCTCGGGAGCGGCCAACGGGTTTTTCTCCCCGGCAGTCCCCCCTCCTTTTATGACTACCCTGTCGGTGACGCTCAGACTCGGAGGATCCGTACTCGGTGTTATCGGCGCCGTCCTGCTGTTCATCGAGTTCTTTCAGGTACCGAGCTACGTCCGGTACGACACTGACTTCGAGTCCTACAACGTCCAGGTATCGCCGAAAGAGGCACAGGAGTATACCTGGTTCGGTCGGATCGGGGCTCTCTGTCTTGCGGGCGCGTTCGGATTATACCTGGCGGCTGGGTTTCTCTGATAGGGAATCGGAATACCGATCGGTTCTCGTGATTGGCCGACAGAACGAGATTTCGGTCACCGACGAACGTGTAACGCCCTTACGCCGATCCGTCGAGCGCTGTCGCCGCCCGCTTTGCCTCCTGCTCGACGACGTAGGCAGGGTCGTCGGTGTATTCGGCGGCTTCTTCGAGTGCGGTTTCGGTCGCAATCTGACAGAGCGCCCACGCTGCACTGGCACGAACGCCCGGGCTCTCCCCGTCGTCCGCGAGAACGTCGGTGAGGGGTTCGATAGCCCGTGTGTCTCCGATCATTCCAAGTGACCTCGCTGCCTGACTTCGCGCCCGCTCGCTTTCCGCCACAAGTTGCTGGGCGACCAGTTCGGTCGTCTCCTCGCTCCCGATAGCCCCGAGGGCTTCGAGTGCCCGAGTCTGAAGGGCCGGGGATCCCTCCGACTCGGCGTGTCCCTCGAGAGCGCTGATTCCCTGCTCGTCTCCGATCTTCCCGAGGGCTTCCACCGCGTTATGGTTTCGGCGATTGGCCCGCTGGAGTAGCGGTTCTAACCCCTCCGATTCGCCCATCCGTTTCAGGGCGTCGATGCAGTGCCGGGCGATGAAGTCCGAATCGCCCATCTTCTCGAGGAGTAATACGACCATCTCGACGTCGTTCCGTTTCTCCCAGGTCTTGAGTGCCGACCACTCCGGCGGGAAGTCCTTGTGCTTCGAGCCCTCGAGAGGTTCGTAGAACCCCTCCCGTCGGAGTTGCTCTCGCACCTCGAGGTCCGACCAGGCGGTTGCACTCTCGACGGCGTCCTCGAGTTCCTCCGTTTCCTCGAGGAGCGCGGCAATTTCCTCGGCGTCGTCGTCAGCGTCGAGTTCGGCTTCGTCCACTGCGTCTGTGACGTCTTCGAGCAGGACCTCGAGCTCACCTGGGTCTGGAACCGCTGTGCCGAACTCGGTCTCGAGAATTTCCTCGGTCGATTCCAGAAACGCGTCCACACCCGGAACCAATTCTTCCTCACCCTCTTCGGCCCAGCGAGTCGACCCGATCGTGGATTTGACGTCCGAAATCGCGTCGATGACGTCATCACCGTACGGTCCTCGCTGTTCCTCCACCTCGTCGCGCAGCGAGGAGAGTTCGTCCTCGAGGTCTTCTTTCGGGTCTTCCGGTTCCTCGTCTTCGTCTTCTGGCTCGATGACCGGGATCTCTGCGTCCTCGAGGTCCGCTTCTATGTCGTCGAGCCTGGCGTCCACCTCGTCGAGGTCGTCTTCGGTTTCGGCCTCGTCCAGGGTCGACGCGACCGACTCGAGTCGGTCCTCGAACTCCCCGACGATCGGGTCGAGCGGCTCCTCCTCGGAAGCCGCGTCTGTCTCCGTGTCCTCGTCGCTCATACCTCCTGATTCCGGGAGAAATCCTATGAGCGTTTCCCTTCGCCTCGATAGTACACCGGTCCGAGAACCAGGTAGGCGAGGGCCCAGGCCAGGAGGGCCTTCGGAAAGAGTTCGTTGTACACGAAGGGGACCCCCACCGCAAGTACCTGGACGGTGCCCATGACGAAGGCGTCCCGGATCCTGAGATCGGGATAGGGAATCTGCGTGACCATGAGGACGGCGAATCCGGCCATACCGACGAACAGAACGTCCGGACCCAGGTCGGCGAGTGTGCCAGCCATGAGAATCGTCGCTGCGAGCGTCGTCGGGACGCCCTTCGTCCGGTCGTCTTTCGTATCGAATGCCGTATACATCCCGAGTCGAAGAACGCCCATCGCCACGAAGACGGCGCCGACGCCACCGATCACGTATCCAGTGTATCCGCTGAAGAGCGTGGTTTCCTTCGTTGCCTCGACGACGATCAACGCTGGAGCCACACTGAACGAGGCAACGTCCGCGAGGGAATCGAGATACGGACCGACTTCCGACCCACCGTACACACGTGCAATTATCCCATCGAGCGCGTCTGCGATGGCCGCCACGAGAACGATCCTGGCCGCGAGCCGAACGTCGACCGTGGCAGTCACGACAGCGACGAAGCCGAGTCCTGCATTGAGCGTCGTGAAGAGGTCCGCCGTTTCCAGCCGACCCACGAATCGCGGCCGCATACCTCCGGCAACGAGGACCCCGGTCTTACTTTTTTATACTCGTGATGACACAGTGAAGAGAGCGGAGATCGGATCCAATAGTATCGATGAAACAGTCACCAAGTGAAAGAGCGACAGATACCCAAAGGAACGGCCGATACTCCCGGCGATTCCCCGAATGTACTCACGGTACTATCGCGAATACACCCGATGAGGGCGCAGTAAAAGGGGGTTCGTAGGGATTCGACACTGATTTTCTGACAATACAGGTTCTCTTACCTGCAATCATATAGTGAAACCTCCCTTTCTCCAGTGCCCTCGTCCGATGGAATCACGTTCGAATCGTCTCCGGGTTGCCCGCTCTCACCTGGATTGCCACTTGGAACCGCTTCCGACCGGAGCCCGAATTCCATCGGTCGGTCACGATGGGACTCCACCTGCCACGGCCTGCGTCCGTCAGCGCGATGCAACTCGATCAGTGACAGAGCGGTTTATTCCTCGACGTCGACGGAGGCTTCCTCTTCCGCGTGGACCTCTTCGGGGTGGGCCTCGAGAACGGTCTTCTCGACTTCCACCCTGCGGAGGGGATAGATGGTCTTTGCCTCGTTGTAGATGGCGCTCGAAAGGTGTCCCTGAACGATACTGTCGAGGAGCCCTTCGAAGGTGCGTTCGGCTGCGGCTTCCTCCACGATTTCCACCATCGTTTCCCGGACGGCCTCCTGCTGGCTTCGATCGGCGACCTTGGTCGTGAACGCGACCGGTTGAATCTCCAGTCGGTAGTCGTCCGCGGTCCTGACCGTGAGGACCGATTTCACCTTCGAGGAACCTCGCCGGACGAGACTTCGTTTGTAATCGCGCGTGAGTTCGTGCCGCGAGAATTCGGTGTAGGCCGAATCGCTCCCCACGTCCGTTATCTCGAACGTTAGTTTGACGTTGTTCTCGCCCTGGTCCTCGGTTATCTCACCGAGGGTCGTTTCGATTGTCCGTCCGATTACCTGTTCTGGTTCGTAGGCCGGTGTCTCACCGAGTTCCGCCCGGTCGAACTGTTCCGGGGCAAGCACGGTGTACCACCGCTTCTCCTGACTTCGTTTCGATACTGATCGTTCGCTCATGTGTCTGATTGTCGTTGTCGTCGTTCTCGATCCGGTTGACGCTGTCGGTTGGTCGATTGGCTGTTCCTCGATCGATTCCCGATATCCACGACCGTACTCGCAACGTCGAGATTCACCACGTAGTCGTCGAGACTCGATCGCAGGCCACCCGTGGTCTCCCGCTCGATGGTCGTTTCTACCGCTCCCGAATTCGCCGTCGTGTGCATTTCTTCCGTGTTATCCGGGCGGACCGCATTCGCGACGATCTCGGGGTTTTCCACCACCGTTTTGACTGTCGCTCGCCGCATCACGCCCCCTCCCGGATTGCTTTCACGAGGTCGCTCTCTCCTGCATCGAGGACTCCAGTCGCCAGGTCATCCCGTCCTGTCACGGCCTCCGGTCCGACCGCCGTTTCGAGCCACTTGCGGGCGTCGCGATCGACACTACCGAGCGCGATTGTCCGGGGTGTGTTCGCGGCCGTTTCCTCTTCGAGGACAAGTATCGCTGACTCCTTCACGCAAAAGTCCCTTCCCAGTCGTGCGACCGACCAGGGATCAGCCCGTTCGACTGTCAGCACGGCGAGGTCACCCTCTGCCTCGATGGTCCCACCGTGGAGCGCGTCGTGCACGTGACCGGTGTGTCGTTTCCAGCGCTCGACGGCGTTCGACCGGGTCTCGTGACCGAGAAGAAATCGGTAGCCGAAACTCGGGTCGTTCCTCGAGAGCGCCCCAATCACGTCGGCGTAGCCGGGAACTGTCCGGACGGGACCGCCCGGGACGAGTGGACCGATTGCATCGGTTAGTGCCTCGACGGCTCGGTCTGGTGCGGGCCGGTCGCTTGCGGCCACCGAGACGGCCGATGCGAGACGCTGCATGTCCTCATCATTTATCGTTTTCTCCGCAGCGGTCGGAATGCCAAGGTCGTCGAGGAACGACGCTGCTGCGTCTTTGTCCCCGGAAAACTCGGCGTGGAACAGGCCTGTGTACGCAAGCCCCACGGACAGATCTTCGACCGGAATTCCGATTCCTGGCGATTTCGCGAGTCCGTCGCTCTCGGCCGCTTCGAGAAGTTCCTGCTCGGAGGCTCCGACTGAAAGAGCCCCGGCGAGGGCGAGAACTGGGTCCCTCTCTGCGTCGAGTGACGTCACCAGGTTCGCAGCCGCACGGGACAGCGATGTCCCCGACGGAAGCGAGATGTCCGTGGACTCGAATCCGATCCCGAGCACGGTACCTTCAGTTCGCGTTCGCTCTGTCACGTTCCGTGGGCTGTCTGCGAACGTTACCTGATTCGGGACGCCGCGGTCGTCGAGTGCCCGCCCAACGAGCGCTGTCGCCGCAAGGGCGTCGCCGTCTTTTCGGGCCAGGACGTGGACGAAATCTGCCGCGTCGAGTCGCGTTGCTATCGTCCCCGTGTCGTGAGCCCGCGCTGCCGTCGATTCGGTGGTCGCCATTCGGTCACTCGACGATTTCGGCGGCGGTCTCGTAGGAGTACTCGAAGTCCTGGTCGAGTTCGTCGCCCCGGTAGTAGTGTACCAGCCGGCGTATCTTCGATTCGACGTTCTGCAGGGCCTGCTTGTTGTCGTGGTCCTGTGGGTTGTCCTCGACGTGGTCGTGCAACCGGACGGCTTTCTCGAGAAGGTTTCGCAGGTCCTCGGGGACGTCGGCCCGGGCGTCGTTTTCCTCGAGGATTTCTGTCACCTTCTTGCCGGTCGCTGCCCGGACGTCAGGGACCGGTGTCCCCTGGACGCCTTCGTCTCGGAGTTTGACCCCGATTTCGGCCGGACCGAAGCCCTGTTCGGCCAGTTCCACGATTCGTTCTTCGATCAGTTCCGGGTCGACGTCGCTCCACTCCGGTGGTTCGTCGGTCGCCGGTTTGTCCGATCCGGACGTTCCCCGGCGACGGGTATGCATTCGTGCCATGATTCGATGATTGGAACGGCACGGACCGCAGGATAGATCGTGGGCGCTATCGCCACACTACCGCAATCCCAAGCCACGCGAGGTGGCGAGTCAGACTTGTGGTCGTGCTGTTCCCTACCGGAACGACCAGTTCGGGGGAATAAAGGGTTTCGTTCTGTGGCTTCGGTGTGTTCTACTTGCTGTCTCGCTTCCATCTCGTCTGCTGTCGGATACGTGGAATCGGGAGGTTTATAGACGACGGAAGGGTACCACCCGGTGCGGGCTCGTAGATCAGTGGTAGATCACTCCCTTGGCATGGGAGAGGCCCC